>SORT01000023.1 GCA_004402895.1 Fidelibacterota bacterium MT.SAG.3
GACATTTTACCGATGGAAGAAGAAGTACAGCGGTATGGGAATAGCGGAGCTGCGACGGCTGAAGGTATTGGAGGGTGAGAACCGTAAGCTCAAGCAGTTGGTGGCCGATCTGAGTTTAGATAAGGCGATGCTGCAGGATATCCTCCGAAAAAAAGCTTAAAGCCTGTCCGGAAGCGTGAACAAGTAGACTACCTTTGTGAAGGATATGAAGTGAGTCAGAGAGATGCGTGTGAGGTGGCTATGATGCCACAGTCCACTTATCACTATAGATCACGTCTGGGCAGGCAGGAACTGCTAAGGATGCGCCTCAAAGATCTGGCTTATTCGAGGGTGAGTTACGGCTGCCGGCGTCTTCATATATTGCTTCGTCGTGAAGGTTGGATGGTAAACCATAAACGGATATACAGGCTGTACGTTGAAGAAGGATTAACATTAAAACGCAGGAAGCCTAAGCGACACAAGGCTTATGCTGCCAGACATATTAGAGTTGAACCGACAAGAGCAGATGATATATGGAGTATAGATTTTATGAGTGATCAATTGGCTGATGGCAGCAGGTTCCGTGTGCTTACCGTTATAGACATATATACCCGTGAGTGTCTTGCGCTTATAGCTAATCGAAGGTTCACGGGAGCGGATGTGATAAAGGTTCTTTCTAGACTAAAGGATGATCGGGAACTACCTGATCATATATTTTGCGACAATGGGACCGAGTTCACATCGAAGATCATGGATCAATGGGCTTGGTTCAACGGAGTAGAGCTGGACTTCTCCCGTCCCGGTAAACCTGTGGACAACGCATACATAGAATCTTTCAACGGACGGGTAAGACAGGAATGCTTGAACCTGCATTGGTTCACAGAGATGGACGAAGTCAAATCCACATTGGGAATATGGAAGATGGAGTACAACATGATACGATCACACAGCTCACTGGGTTATCTCAGTCCCGTTGAATATGCGAGGTCCTATCGAGAGAAAAGAAAGCCAGTTAATGCATTGAAATCATTGGAAATAACTTGATTATAACTGAAAATTCTCTCATTATACCTGGTACAGAAAATGGGGGCAGGGCAAACACCCAATGTGTAACATAACTAGTGGACCTAAGATAGGGGCAGCTCACTAATTCAAGTTTGGATGGAAGCGGCATCGCATTAGGCATCGGCCTCTTGAACTAACGTCGAATTGAAACATTACGAAATGAAAAATGAGAGATCATGAAAATCGCTGACAGAATACCCATAAAAGTTTGGTCGATTTTCGCAATGATCTTTGTGTTGGGCATTGCAATAACTGTAGAATTGTTCACTATCTTCCGGGACTTGCAAGAAAACGAAATAGTTGACGAATTTATTGATGCCGCCGAAACCCATCAAATACTTTTCCAGAATAGAATTGAGCGGTACCTTGATGGCTTAGATGGCTTAAGCCGATTCTATGGCAGCACCGAGGCCTTCAACCGAGATACATTTCGCAGATACATATCGTCCTACCTTGCGGTTAATCCCGAAATCCAGGCGTTGGAGTGGATTCCCAGGGTTTCTAGAGAAGCTCGCTTGAGGTACGAAACTTTAGCTCGCACAGACGGTCTAGCGGACTTTGTCATCCGTGAGCGCGATCCTGATGCAGGGATGGTGCCGGCGGCGCAGAGGGCAGAATATTTTCCTGTTTACTTTGTGGAGCCGATGGAGGGCAATGAAGCTGCAGTGGGATTTGATCTGGCATCCAATAAAATCCGGCTGGCCGCCTTGGAAAAAGCCAGAGATACCGGGAAAATAGTGGCAACAGCACGAATAACACTTGTGCAGGAGACTGGCCAACAATATGGCTTTTTAGTATTCATGCCTGTGTACGAGCAGGGTATCGACCCGGGTACAATTGAAGCCCGACGCAGTAATCTCACAGGTTTTATGTTAGGCGTATTCAGGATTGGAGATATTCTGGAAACCAGCCTTGCTCCGATTAAAGATCGTTACACTAATGTTAATGTTACGGTATTAGATAACTCTGCCCCGCTCGACAAGCAACTCCTCCATTTTCTCAAGTCTGCGGATGCTGACCCGGAAACACTTGATTCCTCCCCGATGTCTCAATCAGGGGATTATCAAGAGCGGTTTGAACATATAGTCAGTTTTAGCATAGCTGATCGTCAATGGTCTGTCAGGTTAGGTACAACCGAGTTGATGTCAACGCTCTATCAGCAATATTATGGATGGGCACTTTTGTCGACAGGCTTCATATTCACGACCCTCATTGCTTTTTATTATCTTTCGAGCCGGTACAATATAATTAGAACAGAACATCTGGTGGAGGAGCGCACCACTGAACTAGCACGCGCCAAGGAGGCAGCAGAAGAAGCCAACGAAATAAAAAGTCAGTTTCTGGCAAATATGAGTCATGAGCTAAGGACTCCTTTAAATGCGATTATTGGTTATAGCGAGATGCTCGATGAGGATTTCCAGGAATCAGGAGAACTGCAACATTCTGAAGACGTTAAAAAAATTAATAGATCCGGTAAACATCTGCTATCGTTAATTAATGACATATTGGATATTTCCAAAATAGAAGCCGGCAAAATGGAATTATACGTGGAATCATTTACTATTAAATCATTAATCGATGAGGTTATTACTACTATTAAGCCATTAGCTGAGCAAAACAGAAATTCAGTAAAATTTTCAATCGCAGATAAATCAGTGACAATTCAAAATGATCGAACCAAATTGAGACAAATTCTATACAATCTGCTTTCAAATGCGTGTAAATTTACAATCGATGGTAAGATAAATTTGAGTGCAAATATCAAGAAGAATGACGACGGAGAAGATTATTTTTTCATTGAGGTGACAGACTCGGGAATTGGGATGACAAAAGAACAATTGAAGAGGATTTTCAAGCCATTTATTCAAGCTGATAGTAGTACAACAAGGAAATACGGCGGAACAGGACTTGGATTAGTCCTCATTAAACAGATCACAGATTTATTAGGCGGAAAAATCAGTTTGATAAGCGAATTGGGTAAAGGAACAACGTTTACAGTATCTGTGCCGGCAAATATATCAAGTGAGGATATTCAAGAAAAAGATACGAATTCAACAATGTAGGACAAAGTCATTGAAAAGAATGTCGCTCTAACTGAGGGATCAAATCTGGTTTTGGTTATCAGTGATGATCTGGTTATACATGATTTTCTCAGGCGACATCTTGAAAAAGAAGGTTACTCTATAATCAGCGCAAATAAAGGCAAATTAGGGTTGGAGATGGCCAGAGAGCATCTACCGGATATAATCACACTTGATGTCTATATGGAAGACATAGAAAGTTGGGATGTGAACAGGATACTTAAATCAGATGATGTACTATCTGATATCCCCGTGATAATGCTAACAATATCAGAAGATAAACAAAAACAAGTTGTGTTTGAAAATTTTATTACTAAAATGGAATAGCCTCACCGGAAAAGGAAAAAGGAAACATGTCAAAAGAACGAGCATTTATCTTACTTGTAGATGACGATGAGCTAAATCTCGATTTACTCTCGAGAAAGCTTCAGCGCAACGGTTATGATACAATTACAACTACGGACGGAATGGAAGCGATTAGTCTGGCTGTATCAACGAATCCAGATCTTATTCTCATGGATATGAATTTACCGGAATTGGATGGATGGGAAGCAACCCGTCTACTGAAAGCAGACAATTCGACAAAAAATATCCCGGTTATTTCTTTGACCGCAGATGCGATGCCGGAAGATCGGGCAAAGGCATTAGCCGCAGGATGTGATGAATATGAAACAAAACCGATAGTATTTGAAAATCTTTTTTCTAAAATGGAAATGCTTTTAAGAAAAAAAAAGAAGTAGTTATTATGGAAGAACAGCTATTAATTTTTTTTAATTATTGATGATGAATCAATAAGTGATTTGCTTACCCGACAGCCAGAACGAGGTAATTTTAAATCCATTTCGGCCATTAAGGGTGGGGCGGATATCAACCTGGCCGATGGAAAAATCTTGATTTGGAATAAACATAATAACTATCAGAAAGAAAAATAAGAGAAGGATTCTTCACAATGGATGACGAAGAGTTAAAATCTATATACTTGCGTGGACTGGTATCCCAATTGGAGGCCCTACAGATGGCTAGGAATAATTATGTTCATGATATCTCGGAGGTTAGCGACAGATTACGCAGACTGGCTCATCAGCTAAGAGGTTCAGGTGGGTCTTACGGATTCCCAGATATTACAATTATGGCAGGAAAGTTAGAAGATTCCTCACCCGAATCGATAGTTACCCACACGGATAATTTAATAGAGTTGCTAAAGAAGTTAACAGCTCATTTTACTTTTCAAAAATAGAAACTATTGCTCGTAGAAGATAACGAAGATCTCCTCCATGTTTTAGAAAAAAAATTAAAAGATCCTAACAGAGTAATATTAATAACAAAGAGCATAAAAAATGCTACGGAAATAATTAACCTTGCCCCAAAAAGTTGTAACAAATTCAGAGCTACACATTTAGTATAAATTCCAATAAAAGGAGCAAGAATCATGAGATCGAATAAGATCTTACTCCTAAAATAGCGCTGAGTCATAAATGTCATTAATGACGCAGCATTTTACCGTCTCAAAACACACGAAAACAAGAGATTTTGACAATTAGCTTTTGAGACAGAATTTTTCCTAATTCTCATATTAAGACAAATAATGTT
This sequence comes from Fidelibacterota bacterium MT.SAG.3, assembly GCA_004402895.1. Taxonomy (GTDB): domain Bacteria; phylum Fidelibacterota; class SORT01; order SORT01; family SORT01; genus SORT01. Next base: position 4,716 of record SORT01000023.1, read on the forward strand.
TCTTATTATTAAGTGCATCCAGATGAAATGTCACGTAACCCCTTAAGAAATAAGTACATATGGTCATCAAGTCACGTTTTGGCACAACTTTTGCAAATTTAATAATAGTCATCAAATGATAAAAGAAAGAAGAGGTTTTGAATGAAGATATTAGTTGAAAACTTACCAAACTTTGTTAGAGAAAATGACTTCAAATCTACATTTGAAACATACGGACGAGTGACTTCCGCAATTCTTTTGAAAGATAATATGAGTGGAGTAGTCGAAATGCCTATAAAGTCACAAGCGATTACAGCAATGCAATATCTAAATGACACTGAGTGGTTTGGTGAAAAACTATGTCTGAAGGTTTTAAGGGAAGATGAGGATAGAAGGGTATCAAAAGAAAGAAGATCAATGAAAATTAGAAGAAGCATGCTAGATAGGAGAATAAGTGCTGACGTGATACCAAAAGTAGAGGTAATAGTATATGAAGCAAAGAGGATGAATCAAGAGAAGAGATCAGGTGTTGATCGGAGGATATTAAATGATAGAAGAGAAAAATTTGTAAGACGATCAGATATTAATCGAAGGAGCTAATGAATTAGAGGGAGTTGATCAGTATCAACATTATGCGGACAAGAAAATAGAAAGAACGTATTATACAAAAACAGGTGTAGCAGGATATGCAACTATTAAACACACAAAACTCTAGGATATCAAACGAATGAACAGATCTTTTATTAGAATTTTTCTCTTGATGCTACTCCTCACAGCAAGTCAATCATCTTGTAAATCAGATAGAAAAAATTCTGTATTTACTGATCTAGCAAAGGATTATGTCCTTCTGCTTGTGGATAATGAGTACACAAAAGCAGAAAATCTTTTTGGATCGCCGATGAGAGGAAAAATGAAAAAGGGCGGACTTGAACTCATGTGGAATGAGACTGTCAGTAAATTCGGCAGGTTCAAGCGTATGATTAGTTCACGAGAGGAACGAATCGATAAATATACAATTATTTATATTAAGTGCGATTTTGAAGTAACAAAACTCGACATTAAAATCATTTATGATAATAAAATGAAGGTAATGGATTTTGCATTCATTCCAGGTGAAAATAAGGTTGGTATCGGGAAATGGATCGATGATTTGTTATCATTCTCAATTAGCTAAATCGGCTTTACGGGACAATCCGGTCCAGAAAATGGTCACTGTGGGGTCACTAATCTTCTGTAACCGTTGGCAGCAAATAGATGACTTAGGACTCTTAATCCGTTGACCAATATGTAAAATCCATAACACATTATTTATTAGAGATTTAAGCTGTATAACTCCTTAGCTTGCAACACTATAAAGTTTTCCCCAATACGGTCCTTTTTGGGAGTCCCGATAAGGTATCCCAAAACCTGATTTCTCAAAACTCCCCATTTAACAAGTTATGGGACAAGAATCTTTGAGTATCAAAACCCACCGTTTATGAGACGCATTTCCTGTTTTTCAGAACTTATATGTTTTTGAGAATTTGAGTAGGATTTTCAGTCCAATCTAAAGACTTAATGTGTAACATAGTAAGTGTTCCAACTACTGGGGGCAGGTTACTGTTATTTAACTTATTTCTATTCAAGTGATTAAGCGAAATACATTCTCAAGCGTCTAACTAAATAATGGAAGGGTTAAATTATTATGTGAGAGATGTAACCGTTAATTTATTTCAATTTAAATCTTATATGAAATTCGTTCATTTTATAACATCAAGAGGATATTTATGAAGAGAGTAGGGCACTATCTAATTTTGTATATCTTTTTTTTGACAGTAGCTGGCACATCATCAGTTTATGCGGCAGAGACAAATGATCTAAAAGGGTACATCAAAGATTCTTCGAGTGGAGAAGTGTTACCGTATGCAAATATAGTCCTAATAGGGCATGACAGGGGTACCACGACCAATACTGATGGGTATTTCATACTCGTAAATGCCCCGATCGGTGAATTAGAAATTCTTATTTCATATATCGGATATGAGACGAAGACTGTCCAAGTTAATAACCTGTCTAATAGTAAAGAAGTTTTACAAATTGAAATGATCTCAAAAGATCTCTCAGTATCCGGTGTTGAGGTAGTTGCTGAGGCTTACGAAATATTCAAGAGTTCCGATCGTATTAGTCAGCTTACACTTTCTCCTCGGGCGCTTCAAGTATTACCCACTCTTGGAGAGATAGATATATTTAGATCGCTTCAACTGCTGCCGGGCATCAGCGGTATAGGTGACGGCACAGCGGGCTTATATGTTAGAGGAGGTACTCCTGATCAAAATATGGTTATTCTCGACGGTATGACTGTTTATCATGTCGATCATCTCTTCGGAATGTTCAGCGCCTTCAACGCTGAAGCGATTAAAGATGTTCAGGTGTATAAAGGCGGTTATCCTGCAAAATATGGCGGTCGTTTATCCAGTGTCGTGGAATTAACCGGGAAGAGAGGGGGAGACATCAGGCAATTCACTTTCGGAGCAAATTTGTTATCGGCTAATTTCTCTCTCGAAACACCCATTTTAAATAAGAGTGGCAATTGGCTTATTTCCGTGAGACGATCCTATACCGACCTAATTCAAAGCGCACAGTATAATTCAATATTTGAATTTATTTCAGGTGAGGAAACCGTCACAAATCAGCCTAACCAATTTGGCGGAGGTCCAAGGGGCGGAGCATTTCAGCAAGAAATTATTCCGAGTTTTTACTTTTTTGATCTTAATAGCAAGCTTTCGTTAAATCCGACTAAGCGAGACTTGGTAACTTTCAGCTTCTATTCGAGTAGAGATTATCTGGATAAATCGAGAGATCTGCAAATCGAAGGAGGATTTAGAAATATCGGGGGCACAGAATTCGACACACGGATAGATGAAAATTTGACAGATTGGGGAAATATCGCCGGAAGCTTCAGGTGGGGGCATCAATGGAGCGACCGGCTATTTTCAAATATCTTGATCTCTAATTCATTGTATACAAGTGACTATGAAAGAGAACTCAGCTTCAGCGGATCGAACACGATTGGAATAGATGACAGCACCGGTAGCGCGAGAGGATTAGGAACTTTCGCACAGAATGAAAATAATGACGTAAATGATCTCACTCTGAGATTTGATAATCAGTGGCAAGCACACGAAAATCATAAATTAGAGATAGGCAGCTTTCTTTCCGAAGTTCAAACCGATTACACCGCCACTATTCTAGATACTATAAACATTTTGGACATTCATTCAAAATCACGGACGTCGGGCTTTTATGCACAGGATGAATGGAAGATCCATCCACGCATTAATTTAACACTTGGATTTAGAAGCACATATCATGACCAAACGAACAGGTTTTATAATACTCCCAGGCTGTCTTTCGGGATGAGAATAACCGGCAACCTTAAATTCAAAGGAGCGTGGGGGCAATATAATCAATTTATAAATAACGTTGAAAACGAAAATGTTCTCCAGGGTAGCAATGATTTCTGGTTATCTGCTGATGAAAATATTGAGCCTGGTTTTTCTGAGCATTCCATATTAGGGTTAACCTATGAGAATCGGAATTATCTGTTTGAGGTGGAGGGATATTATAAGACTATGGAAAATCTCCTTGAATTTTCACGGCGCTTTCAAAATGACTCAGATTATTTAAACTACTTTTTCTTCGGTAGTGGCATATCTCAAGGAGTTGAATTTTTAGCTCAAAAGAAATTCGGTCTGACCACTGGATGGCTGAGTTACACTCTGGCTAATGTAAAACACACTTTCCCGAAATTGAATAACGGAGAACCCTTTCCTGCATCTCATGATAGAACCCATGAGCTGAAGATAGTCGGATCCAGAAAATTCGGTCCGTGGACACTGTCTTCGACCTGGATGTACGCAACCGGCAATGCATATACTGCTCCGGAAAGTCAATATTTTCTGGAGATGCTTGATGGTGAACAGCTGAGCTATATTCATGTCGGTGAAAAGAACACATATCGCCTCCCTGATTATCAACGGTTAGATCTTAGTCTATCAAGAAAATTTGAATCAGAAAAATTCGTGTGGAATACCGGTTTGTCAATCTATAATGTATTTAATCGATATAATGTATCATATCGCGACTACGATCTCGACGTTAGTCCCATTATTGTTTCTGATGTATTGATGCTCGGATTTATACCCACTTTGTCCATAAAAGTCACCCTCAGATAGGAGCATTATTGTGAAAATTAGCAATCTTTTGATATTACTTATTGGAATTATATTGATTATGGGATGTACAAACGAAAGCCCGCTTATTTCAGAAGAGGAAAGTATTGTGGTCTGGGCATATTTATACTCGGATGAACCGGTCAATAGTATTCGATTGACTACAACCATTTCGTTAGATTCCGAGGAATCAGATCCACCACCTATCAATAATGCTTTTGTGACTTTAATTAAAGATGGGCAGAGATATGAGTGCGTACCCTCCCCCGGCGATAGCGGTTACTACCATTACGAAGGAGCTGATCTCACTATTGAGACCTTTGACGAATTCACTATTGAAATCGAGTATTTAGAGAAAATGGTCACTGCCAAAACTGTTGTGCCTGAATCACCCGCAGGGGTTCAGATCTCTTCGACCACATTTGTAATACCCGATTTTTCAGACCGGAGAAGTCTGTTTGAATGGCGGCAGTCAGAGAACAGAGAAATCAGTGTAAGCTGGGAAAATAGTGAGGATGATTTTTATTACGTCACGCTTGTTAATATAGAAAGCAATCCGGTTGCGATAGAATCATTTTTTAGTGAAAGAGCGAGAGAGATCATTTTCCCGCCAATTAACGATGATAACTTTGCAATTCGTCTGCCTATGATTACACACTTAGGTAACCATAAAATAACCGTTTACAGGGTTAATCAAGAGTATGTTGATTTATATGAATCCAGAAATCAGGATTCTCGGGATCTTAATGAGCCACTGACGAATATTGTCAATGGATTAGGCGTTTTTACTGCATTCAACAGCGATAGCGCCTTTATTACAATTACACAGAATTAACTAATTTCAATGTGAGCTTAAATAATAATTAAAAAATTGACCCAGTCCTTAAAGCTCTCCCGCTAGTTATGTTATAACTTAATCCATCTGAGTGCACTAAATATTTTACTCAAATTTTTAGTGCAACCTAAACCCTAAATGGGTAACATAGTATGTGTTCCAAGTACTTGGTGCAGGCTAAGAGTTTACGCCATTCTATATAAGGGAGGCCGATTAATGAAAGTATCCGATTTATTTGTCAAAAGCCTTGAGAACGAGGGGGTCCAGTACATCTTCGGAGTGCCGGGAGAGGAGAACGAAGACCTCTTATTTTCGTTGGAGAGCTCGTCCATTCAATTTGTACCCACCAGACATGAGCAGGGCGCTGCTTTTATCGCGAACGTTTGGGGGAGATTGACAGGAAAAGCCGGCGTCTGTTTATCAACCCTTGGTCCCGGGGCAACGAACCTGCTTACAGGAGTCGCCGATGCAAATTTAGATAAAGCACCATTGGTTGCCATCACCGGCCAGGGAGGCCTCACGAGGTTACATCACGAGAGTCATCAATATATCGACATTGTCAGCATGTTCAAACCGGTCACTAAGTGGAACACGTCTATCGCCGCAGCGGAATCTGTCACTGAGATAGTCCGGAAGGCTTTTAAAGTTGCAGAGTACGAGAAGCCAGGGGCGACCCATATCGAGCTCTCAGAAGATATTGCCAAGCAGGAGGTGAAGAGGAAACTAACGCCTATTCGTCCCCAACGTGTGAGGCGCTCGAGCCCTGATTACAAGGCTATCAGCCGCACCATTGAGCTCCTGAAAGAGGCTGAGCGGCCACTTTTTTTAGCTGGTAACGGTGCTATTAGAAAGCTTGCGAGCAAACATCTGACCCAATTTGCGGAGAAGTACAACGTCCCCGTGGTGTGCACCTTTATGGGAAAAGGGGCAATATCCGATAGAATGGATCAATCTCTTTTTGCAATCGGTCTTGGATTAAAGGATTACGTTATGGAGGCGGTAGAAGCTGCAGACCTTGTCCTCGCGATCGGATATGATATCGCCGAATATGACCCTGAAGAATGGAATCCAGCGAGCAACAAGAAAATCGTTCATATCGACTTTGTCCCTGCTGAAGTACATACTTACTACGACCCTGAAGTTGAAATTGTGGGTGATATCTCTGGCGCCCTTTGGGAACTAAACGCGAAGGTTGGAGAAGAGAAAATAAAGTTTGACTACGAATGGTACAAACCGATTAGGCTTCGAATACTTGACGACATCGCCAGCTACGATCTCAAAGATGGCGGGGCCATCACGATCCCTGGTACAATTAACATCATCAGGGAGATACTTGATGACGACAGCCTGCTCATTAGTGATGTCGGAACTCACAAGGTGTGGATCGCACGGAACTTCCCGGTCTACTGTCCAAACGCTTGCATCATCAGCAATGGACTGGCCAGCATGGGCATCTCCCTACCAGGCGCCATCGCTGCGTCATTAATTGCTCCGGAAAGACAGGTCGTGGCAGTAATGGGCGATGGGGGTTTCCTGATGAACTCTCAGGAACTGGAAACAGCAAAACGACTGGGCGTGGGCTTCACTGTGGTCATCGTTAACGACAACGATTACGGCCTTATCAGTTGGAAGCAGCGTATGTCCAAGGGGAGGTCGGTAAGCACGAAGATTTCTAATCCGGACTTCAAAATATACGCACAGAGTTTTGGCATCAAGGCATACCAGCCGAACGGTCTCAACGAACTCAGAGAGCAGCTGCATTCAGCCATTACCTCAAAAGAATTGTGTTTGGTCGAGGTCTTAGTGGATCCGAGTGTCAACGATGCTCTCGTTGAGAAACTCAATGAATATTGGAGGGAAAGTAATGTCAATTGAAGCTGTTAATCCTGCAACAGGAGAAACTATCAGACAGTATGAGGAGTTTACGTCAGAAGAGGTTAAGGGCATCATAGAGCAAGCACACGAAGATTTCCTCAGCTGGAGGAGGACCAGCTTTGCTGAGAGGGCAAAGCTGATGAAGAGTGTCGCACAGGTTCTCCGTGATGATAAGGAAGAGTACGCCACTTTGATGGCACTGGAAATGGGAAAGCCTATTGCCGCCGGCCGGTCGGAGGTAGAAAAATGTGCTTGGGTGTGTGACTATTACGCCGACCTTGCCGAGACGTTTTTAAAACCAGAAGAGATCTCGACTGATGCCAGCAAAAGCTTTGTCATGTTTCAACCCCTTGGTGTTGTCCTGGCGGTCATGCCTTGGAACTTTCCCTTCTGGCAGCTATTCCGGTTTGCGGCACCTGCCCTCATGGCGGGCAATGCTGGCGTTTTGAAGCATGCCTCGAACGTCCCGGGTTGTGCTCTGGCTATCGAACAGGTCTTCCAAAAGGCTAGCTTTCCAAAGAATATCTTCAGGACATTGCTGGTCGGCAGCAGGCAGGTGGAAGCGATTATCGAGAATCCGTTGGTCAGGGCCGTCACTCTCACCGGCAGCATAGCCGCTGGCAAGGCTGTGGCCAGGAAGGCTGGTGAAGTCATCAAGAAAACCGTCCTTGAACTGGGCGGGAGTGATCCTTACCTGATCCTCGAAGATGCCGACATAGTAACAACAGTCACGACCTGTGTCACAAGCAGGCTTATCAATGCTGGGCAGAGCTGCATCGCCGCTAAGCGGTTCGTGGTCGTGGAGTCACAGAAAAAGCAATTCGAGGAGCTCTTTGTAGAGCAAATGCGTTCCCAGATAATGGGTGACCCTATGGATGAGAACACCACTGTGGGTCCTCAAGCCCGACATGACCTGAGAGATGATCTTCATAGGCAGGTTCAGGAGAGCATAGAGAAAGGCGCAAAGTGTCTGCTGGGTGGAGAGGTTCCAGACGGCAAGGGAGCATACTACCCTCCAACAGTTCTCACCGATGTCAAGAAGGGAATCCCTGCATACGAAGAAGAGTTGTTTGGACCGGTTGCAGCAATTATCCCTGTGCAAGACGAGGAAGAAGCGATCAGAGTCGCAAACGATTCCGCATTTGGCTTAGGGGCAGCGGTCTTCACTGAAGATGTGGAAAGAGGAGAAAGGATAGCAGCAACTGAGCTTGAAGCGGGATGCTGTTTCGTGAATGCCTCTGTTAAGTCAGACCCGCGTCTGCCATTCGGCGGTGTCAAGGAAAGCGGATATGGTCGTGAATTGTCAAACTACGGGATCAAGGAGTTCGTGAATATCAAAACTGTCTTTGTGAAGTGAGGGAACAAAGACAGCTTCGAGAAAGAAACCCGAGTTAAAGAGAAGCTGATGGTACAGTTGAAGTAGGAAATTTATGAAGTATAATGCCACGGCTTTAATATCTCCACACGATTAACGAGGCAGGATTATCGCAGTGGGGGGATAGGTGCCCCCCCAATTAACCCAATAGTCAATTTAGTCTTTTGATTTAATTTAACAAAAAGGAGCAAGGATCATGAGGCCAATAAGATACTACGTCTCATAAACGTTTGTAATGACACACAAATTCGCAGTGCCAAAACTCGTTAATGCAATAATTTTTGGACTTTGATTTTGGAACGTTTATGGGAATTTTAGAGAAATTAGGACTTAATGTGTTACATAGAAAGTGGGCTGAATGGTCTGGGCGGGCCATCTACATGAATCATTTTCTCATTATGATGCCAAAATGCTCGCGCAGCATCGTCGCATATTCTTCTTCGTTCGTCAGCACGTGCTCCTGCCGCTCGCCGTTCAAAGTAGTCGTAATAAATCGCATCTCGCTCAGTGTCACGCGTCCTCCTGGTGTTGCTCTTGAGCAGATGCGGCGTTGTTTGAAGTGTGACTCTGGCGAGGTTTGATGATAATGGCACATCGCGGCATAGTCAGCATACTGATAGGGTTGCAGATTGAAACGATACTGCGCCTTCCATTCATCGCCATTCTTACGCTCCATAAGGATCAGGTATTCATCAGCAGAAACGATACGGTAAGCGCGTCCGATCTGCTCGTGCACATTTGAGTTATCTATAAGTAGCGGTTCCCGAAACGTATCACCAAATCCAACATCCACAAGCCAACGTTCATCGAGCGCGACTATCAGCGGCATGTGGTCAAAGTCTGGTGTAAAATCCCCGAACCGCGGACTCAGCTGACTCTCGTAGTTGTCGTGCGTATCGTAACGAAATGCGGTAGTAAACTCGAGATCGTTTGCCAACATCCGTTCCGCTTGTCCATAGAAACCTACCTGGTCAACAGTAATATTTGTGCCTGTTAAAACGCCTGATAACGGGTCTTTTCCTTCATCAAGAAGCACAGTCCGTTCACTGATAGGTGTTTGCCTATCCCAACTTATACCACCGATAAGATTTATCTTCTCGATCCGAGTGTTACCTTGTAGTTCTCCTGCGATAGAAGTTGACTTATCGATCAAGTTTGTCGCAGCAATTGCTTCTTCCATCGTGGACCCAAATGTCTGGAAGAGAGCTCTGATATCTTCCTGATAATAGTCTCCCGATTCATTTTTCATACCGTAAAGCCTCGCGAAATAACGTGGATGTCTCGCTCCGATATTCCAGCGATTTATCTTCCAATCTTTTATGATGTTGTGACCGATATTTGTCATATTCCGGGTTGAAAATTTGTAATAACTGTAACCTCCAGTTAATTCCAAATCATCGTTCAACTCATAATAAACATTGCCGCTTCCGCGAAGATGCTCGATAGGATAATCATTTCCTTCAATAGTGATCTCGTTATCATCCTCGATTCCATCTATGTTGGTATCATTCCAATATTTTCGATTATCATCCCAATCTTTTCCGGTTAGACTCTCCACATTGAATTTATATGAGAGTGGTCCTGAGACTCCGGCGTATCGACCTCTAAGATTCAAAATTTCGTTCTGACCTGTGCCTACTACCACTGTCCCACCTTGTGAATCTCTCGGATGCAAGGTGATAACGTTCATCATCCCGTTATGAGCGTTCGGACCGTACAATGCTGAACTCGGACCGACCACTATTTCGACTCGTTCCAAATCCTCTTTGGAAGCAAGATTCATATGAGTGCCGGAGAAACCATTTCCGGTAAGCATACTGTTCATTCCGTCTGTCATAAGCTGAAAACGATAGTTATACGCAGTCATAAAACCTCTTGCGCTGATACCGACTCCGTCAATTCCGTTACGATATACATTAACACCTTTGACGTTTTGAACAGAATTTGCGAAGGAAAATCCCGCTCCTCTATGCAGCTCATCTGTATATACTACCGAAATTGTTCCCGGCGCATCCACTAATTTCTGCGGTCTGAGAGCGGCAGATACAACTACTTCCTCACCTGAGATAGATCCCTTCTTCATACTGATATTGACCTCCACACTGTTTCCGCCGACCATGACCGGTAATTCGACAGATTGGTTTCCTATATAAGCCGCTATGATCTCATAATCACCATCCGGAATTCCGTTTATCCTGTAACTACCGTCAATTCTTGTCGACGTACCCATTGTCGTACCTTTCAACCACACATTAGCGCCCACGATCGGGTCACCGTTTTCTCCTGTGATCACTCCGCTGATCGTGCCGGATTCTGCGTTGAGCGATCCAATGCTCACCAATACCGAAAGAATTATTGTGTATATTTTATTTCTCATTTCTACCTCTTTAATTATTTATTATTGTTCGTTTTTATTTTTTTAAAATCGCTAAAATCAATATTACTCCAATTATCAGATAGAATAGCCGGACGTAAATTCCATGTCGATCTAATTCCACCCAATCTGAAGTCCGCTTTGCTAACATGAGTATCTTTATGAAGAGGGGTATAGTTATGAACGAAAACAAGATCACTATCGAATATATTCCCATGAAATATAGGGTGATTATCAGTGAATAAATAATTACTCCGAACCCTATTAAACCATAATAAGCTCCTCTTTTACCGAGCCTGACGGCAAGCGTTCTTTTGCCGATACTTTCATCGGTTATCATATCCGGCAAACTTTGATAGTAAAGGATGAAAGCGACCATCAGCGCGGCAGGAATTGAGACCCACACGGCTTCAACGCTTGGGATTCCGGTCATTACCCAATAAGAACCCAACACCATGACGGGACCCATATTAAGCCCCACAAAAAGCTCTCCAAGACCTCTGTATCCATAACGAATCGGAGGCGCCACGTAAAACAGGCTGCTCAAAAAAGCAAATGAAATAAGCCACCATAAGCCCCACAGATTTAACGAACTCGTGAGATATACCGCTATTGCCGCCGCACCCGTATACATTAAAATTATCGAGATCAAAAGTACTTCCGGGGATATCTTATTCTCCTGAATGACGCGGGAGCCTCCGATTGAACTTCCCGAATCACTGCCTTGCAGATGGTCGAAGTAATCGTTGCCTACATTAGCGGCAAGGTGAACCAAAAAAGCGCCCAAATTAACAATCGAAAATCTAACCGGTTGCCAGATGCCTTCGTTCCCCGCAAGCACAAAGCCCATTGTCAAAGGAATAAGTGTCGCAATGTAAAAGGGCGGGCGGCTTGCCTGAACCCAATCATTCCAGGTTCCATATTTCATTGAGTGTGTTTCCATTTACACGTTTTTCTCTCTAAGATCTCAAAAAACTCGTAAAGCAATATTCCTAAGAGAGACATAGAGACTATGCCGACATACATTGATGTATAATCAGCTCTTCCCCATGCATCTATTATGTATAGTCCAAGCCCATTAGTTGCGCTTATGGATTCAACGAAAAACAAGACAGCAACCGCCGTGCCCGCCGCTAAACGCATCGAAGTAAAAATTCCGGGGAGACTTGCCGGCAGAACAATATGCTGGTAATATTGCAGTTTGTTGCCGCCAAGCGATCTAAAAGAGAGAATCATCTCTTTATTGATATTTCGCGCGGCATCCCTTGATGTTATGAAGACTTGAAAAAATATTATCAGCATGATGAGTATGATCTTACTAACATCGCCGATTCCAAATAGAAGCAGAATTATCGGCAGAAGAACTATTTTCGGCACGGGATAACTCATAGATATAAACGGAGAAACGATTTTGTTTATCTTTGGATTGCTGCCCACGACCAACCCGAACGGCACTGCGATTATAAACGCCAATCCCATTCCCGCAAAAATTCGCCACGAACTCGCCCCGACATGAGCCCAGTAACGCGCGCTGCCAGCTTCTGTCAACAAAAGACTCAGCACGGAAACCGGGTCAGGCAACAAGAGCGCTCCTATTTGCAGCGATATAGCATACCACACTAATACAACCGTTACTGATGTGACAATATATGAAATGTACCTCGGCATAATTAATCTGATGCTTTCAATACTTCTCTTAGCTGTTTAACCCGTTCAAAGCATTCTTGTGTATCGCGATATCCTTCGCTCAAAAAGCCCGGATTATCAATAGTGGTGCTGATGCCCCCTCCATTTGAATCCATCACCATTATTCGTTTACCGAGAAGCGATGCCTCCTCCACATCATGCGTTACGATAATGAAACTAAAACCGCGTCGACGGAAAATATTCAGTAGTAATTTTTGAAGACGTTCCCGTGTGAGCGCATCAAGCGCGCCAAATGGTTCATCCAATAACAATAATTTTGGTTTCAGCAGTAATATCCTCGCGATGGCTACCCGCTGACGTTGTCCGCCGCTTAGCTGATGAGGATATAAATGGTCTAAGCCTTCGATTTTTAGCTGAGATTTCAGGTTCTTTAGTTCATCATCACTTACCGGAATTTTTTGAAGGCGCGCTCCGAGTCTGATGTTATCCGCAACTGTTTTCCAGGGCGGTAAGCCATAGTCTTGTAATACCAAAGCAATATCATTACTTGTTTCAGAATAAGCCTTGCCGTTCAAAAATAAGTTGCCGGACGTTGGAGATATCAATCCAGCCATAATAAGCAGTAACGTGGTTTTCCCGCATCCGGATTGACCTGTTATGGCTATCGATTCGCCTTCAGCCAGATCAATGTTGATACCGGATAACACAACCTTTTCTTCGTTGCCATTAGGAAAGACCTTACTAATATTTTCAACTCTAAGAAGATTCTTACTACTGTTCACGAACCACCAAATCCTCGTAACGGATATCAGTTTTGATTATATTTTTCAATTTCAGCCAGCTGATCACATTGTTCAATTGCTCCCTGTCGGGAAGCACCGAGAAAGGGAATTTTGGTATTTCCATGCTATTCTGAAGCTCCTTCGGAACATTCACATTGGTATTCATTATTTGACGAACCGAATCAGGATTGGCATTAATATATTCGATTGATCTTTTTACCGCTTTTAGGAAATTTTTTACCGGTTCGGATGATTCATTTAGAAATTTTTCTGTAAAAGAGAGTGTTGTAATAGAAAACGGCATGCCTCTATCATCCTCAATAACCTGTGCTCCATGCAATTCCGCAAAGGTTGCCAGAGGTTCCGATAGCACAGCAGCGGCAAACTGACCGCTTAGCAGGAGTTGCAACCGAATGGAAATGTTTTTGGTCTCCACGATTTTATAATCACTGCTATGACCGGGCTCAATTTCATCTAAAAGCAGGTAAATAAAATAATCGACGACCGTATTCGAGCTTGTGGCAATTCCCATTTCCGCCGCCTCGGATATAGTAATCCTTTCCGTATTTGGTGGTTGTAAAACTACGAACATCCTCTGATTGTGAACCGTATTTATGAACGAAGCAGCAATGCGGATTGGTGTACTATTTGATTTTAATATGACAGGGGTGATCAATCCTCCAAAATATCCTGATATTTGACCCGATGTCAGCGCTACATTAATTTCCATAGCAGACCTGAAACTAATGAGTTCTACCTTTAAAGATGCATCATCAAAGTATCCCTTTTCTGCTGCTACGAATAGGGGTAAGGCTTGTATCACAGGTAATATTCCGAACTTGATTTTAGCGCTTTCTTTCATATTACTGCTTTTCTCGGAATCAACACAGCCTGAAATCACAAAAAGAATAAATAACCCAACGAAAATGACATTAACAGATTTAAACAGGTTCATTCGAACTTTCTCCCATCCAATTCCGTAACAGAGTCACCAATTCTTCTATCCACCGCTCAGATTCTTCACTGCTTGCGCCATAAAGATTTAAGGAGGGATCGAGAACGTTCTGATTCTGAACTTGCAAAAATCGGTTTAACACGCTTTCAAGAATGAATGCAGCCTTATCAACATCAATCTCTGCCGAAATTTCGCCTCTCTCCACTCCCTGCTTCACTAAAGAACCGATAAATTTCATTGATTCAGCGTGAAGTTCCCGTAAGATCGTAGCTCCTTCAGGCGAATCACCGGTATAAAGGATCCGATAATAAATTCGCGCTAATTTCGGATGTTTCTGGATAAAGGTGACACCCGCTTCCATTATTTTCTGAAAACGCGTAAAAAATTCCTCGTCTTTCGTTTCTTCCCGGACTTCACGTAAATATTCTTTGACACGCTCAAATGCTACCTTGTATACATACATGAATAACTGGTTTTTTGAGTTGAAATAATTGAAGAGTGAACCCTTTGAAATGCCGGCACGCTCAACGATCTTGTTCATGCTTGCAGCTCTGAATCCTTTTTTGGCGAATTCGTTTATGAACGCCTCTGTGATCCGTTCTTTTTTCTCAATGGGAAGTTGGCTGAATTGTTCAGTTTCTTCAGGCGTTTCAGCCTTTTTGCGAGTAATAAACTTAGAAATGACCATGTGGTCAATCTATGAAAATTATGAGCAGATTACAAGAACTTTTTAGGAATTAAATTTACAAAATGCCGTGGTAGCACTAATGTCGGTGCACAGTTGGATATGTATGCCTTAGAATGAGAATGGTTGGATGTCGAAAATTCTGCCTAAAAAACTTCCAAACAGGTACGTAGCTAAAGCGGTACCGAGGGTCAGCAGAGTACTCTCGAGAAATTCTTTACCGAAATTGCGCTCAAAGATCACAGCCGTAAAGAAAGTGAAATATGCCGTCATGTCGATTCTTATCCCCTAGCTCGCTTTGCGTAATAGCAACGCTTGGCGAGATAAGATACGTCAGAGATATAACAAGGCTGACAATGGTCAGGTTTCTCATATTCCCTCAAGAACAGTCGTCTTTTTATATAACAAAAAACGCGGTTAGTCAGAAGTATCAACGAAAGAATAAAGAGCTTTCGCAACTATAATATAAACATAGACTGGCCATTATAAAGTAATAACCCTCGTGAATATTAGTTGGATAAGAGTGGTGGATATTTGATGCAGTCAAGCTCATTAGGTAGCTGCCGGACTGGATTTGAAATAATTTTGTTTTCAACACTTATTGGGCCTAGCGGGAATATCTAGAAATCGAATCCAGCGAACAAGTTACCTTGTCCCATCAGTATTGAAGATCGCGGTTGCCGTCGATAACAAGGCGCTTACAGAAATCGCCGCCATATAATTGCCATTCTAGAGACCAATTGAGACTAATAGGGGAATTTAATCCCTTCAAACTCCTCTATCTTGAATTGAAAATTATTTATTTTCTACGATATAACCAAGAGTTTCAAGGGTTCTTTTTGTTATAGTTAAATCATTTTCTTTAACTAATATATGATCTGTGGAAAAACTGGATATAACTAATATAGAGATATTTTTATCAGCGAGTTCTTTAGCTATTTGTGCTACAAAACCAACTAATTCAAAGGGCAATTCCACATCAAATGTCAATATCTTCCAACCTTTTTCTATTTCAATTACATCCAGATCATCAATTTTCAATTGATCGATAATTACAGTGATTTCATTATGATCAACAATATTTGCAAATGCGCCATGAAATGATTTATTTGATTTTACTACTGCGAAAGTTTCTTTCCAGATGTACACTTTGCAATTATTGAAATAATCCTGTAATTTCATATTAAAATTGAAAATCTCTCACATTAAACACTAATCGTTCGTACCAAAACATAGATTGGTATATAGGCATTATAGTACTAATCTGCAAATTAATAAGACGGCTCATCATCACCAATTTATATCATGGACAATCAAGCGGAGGGCCCCGCTTACTGAGTGACAACTTCATTAAGAGGCGGGGGATTTCCCGCCTACGGCAGGTCCTATCTCCGCTAGAAGAGAGGCGAACCCCCTAATAGCTTTTTAAACGCTTCTATACACTTCCATGATTTAATCCGTATCCCCAGTTTTGTTCACAGATTATTCTTAGACACCCCGCCCTTTCCTAAATGATTGTCTATTGGATCGGGCACCCCTCTTAATAGAGGGGAATATTTGAATTCGCGGAGGGCGAGGGGTTCCCAGCCCGACATCGGTCTGGCGGGGAACCCCCATTCCCTTACGGGAAACGGTTTTCAAGAATGTCGTTGCCCTTGATACACAAGCACTTACAATGATTGCTGCCATATAATTGCCATTCTGTAGACCAATAGAGATCAAGTGTCGAACTAAATCAATGTTTTTGTTAATTGATTTTTACCAAATGCGCAACTTTGATTCTGCTGCAACTTCTGGGGGAAAAGGTCGTAATTTTTTTATTGAACCAAAAATTCATCCAAAATTATTTTATTCTCTATCTCGCCATCATCAACCTTAATCACTTCTATATTTATGCCATTCTCTGATACGGACACGATACAATAATGATACTCCTCTGCCCTGTTGACCATGTCAACTTCATACCCGTAATGCATATCCATATCCAACCATTTATCTACCTTGCTAAAAGAGATAAGCGGTCTCACGGGTGTTCCGCCTCCCCCCGTTACTAAGATATGCATATTATAATTTTTACCCTCTTTCAGGTAATTCAGCACATTGTGTTCGTAATAGTGCTCATGACCCGCTATAATTAGTTGTACGTTGTACTCCATAAATAATTGAGTAAGCTCTCTTCTTTTTTGTTCAAGATTCATACCCAAAGTTTCGTCCCAGTCTCTCGAATGTTTTCCATAGCTGAAAAGCGGATGATGGATCAGTATTATCTTGTATTTTTCTTGAGCGGATGCCAGTTGTTCTTCGAGCCATGAAGATTTCTTGCTATCGGGTCCGGATACTAAATATTTTCTGTAGAGAGAGTCCTGAACAGTAAGAGAGGAAAAATCTCCTTTTGGGTCAAAGATTAGTCCCGAATCAAGGAATATCAAGATCACGTCCTTAAATTTCTTCGTGTAAAACCGTGAGTTCGGGAATACGGTGTCATAATTGTGCCTGCCATAAACCTGTTCGTTATGTCTTTCATGGTTACCCGGAGCAGGATAATATGGAACTAGCTTCATCACCGGTTTCTCTACTGCAGCCTCAATGAGAAAGTCTTCCCATTGAGTATGATAAGTACCATTCTCAACTATATCACCGGTGTGAGCTATAAAATCTATATCGCCCTTCCTGACTTCATCGTAGATCTGATTAAGAACTTTCCTTCTCATCTCTGATCCTAAATCCGGCACATGTCTCAAATATGCCGTGCCCCCAAAAATTGCATTGAATAGAAGCACCGGAAGAAAAACAGGAAACAAAAATAATCTTTTTCTCGACCAATTACGTTTATCGAGGAAGCCTTCCTGCACGCGCCAGCTTGGTCTGTGATCTCCGTAAACTAAAAACGTCGGATTTCGTTTGTGAGTCGAAGCAGGCAACTCACTTTTGATGTCGTAAAGCTCCGGTCGAACAGACTCAGAAACAAAACCTTTTTTCGCGCAACTCCCGGTGAATAGGACTACAAATAATTGAATTATCAATAGTGATTTAACGGTAAAAGACTTATGTCTTGACATAGAATCTAAGTTATTGCACCGGACGGGTTGAAGGCTACTCAGGATTCTCGCCTATTTGCAACTATTTCGTAATTTTCGCTGTCTTCTCTGTAGACCACGAAGACTGTGACTCTTTTACTCCATAATCCCGAAGATTCTCTCCGAGTTCGAATTTCAATTAAAAAGATATTTGGATCTTCAGTCGATAGATTATCACTGGCGAACTTAGGAAGTTTAAATTTTGTATCATTCTCAAGAACGATCTTTGAGTACCGTGTTCCATCGGGACGGCGAATAACAATTTGATAATAACTATCTTCACTATGAACCAAACCACCGTCTATAGCCAAATCGCTAAAGCTTAAAAAACTCCCTTCAGATGAATCTGCAATAACCTTAAACTTATCCAATGGATTAACTTTAGAAAACCAATAACGCCCAACGATATCGCGCCTTTCGATGATTGTTCTGCTAAGATAGTCCGCAGCATCCTGATCCGAATAATCAGCCGATGACACTGCGGCCTTTATTTGTTCATCAGTAAACGACATAACTATTTTGGCACCCCAGTATCCATCACGGTCAGTCATATTCTCAAATGCCGGATTTGGATTTATAAACTTATATTTTTCCGGTCTAAATAAGGATGATTCATAATTTCCGATAGCAGGATACTCATTCTCCTTAAGTTTTTCCCACGGTTTTACGTACAACCCGAGTGATATGAAGTTCAGGAATATTACGTGAGGATCGAAGTAATTTTCAAATCCTGTCCTCATATCTGCTGGTGATATTGCTCCACTACCAAGCGTCGAACCAAAATCCATCAAGTAGTGTCTAACATAGCTCCGATTCCCTTCAGTTACATAGCTGTCCATGGAGTTTCCAGCCTTTGTATCAAAGTGGTTGAGCCATGCTGCTATGACCCTCAGACCTCGTAATTCTCTACGGTGCTGGTGGGGAATTAAATCATTAGGATCATCTTTACGCGTACCTTTATATTTGAAAGGTCCGAGCAATTTCCCTTCGATATACTTGCTTGCAAGTGCAAGAATACTGCCATCCGGGAGAATTTCCACCTTCTTGAGAATATCTTCTAAGTCACTATCGGTCATTAACCGTTTAGTGCCTTTTTCGTCAAGAATATTGACGTTTTCCCCCAGAACGAGAATTTCCGGGCGAAAATAAACCCGGTAATTTTCCGGCGTATGATAGCCGGCTGCGAAAAATAATTTTGTAGATACGAGCTCCGACCCAATAATCATTTCCAGGTATCCCGGCGGATCAAATTTGATGACATATTTATCACCACGACTATCCCGAATATGAAAACCCGGTGTAACACCTTGTGACTTTGCCCGAAAAATCGTCCATACACCGGACGTATCCGGCCCATTTCCTTTATCCGGTCCTTTGAAAATCTCCTCAAGAGACATCTTTTTCAAAAAATTCCTGTTTACGAACCAACTGGAGTTGGCTACTTCGTCAAAATCATCTGTGTTATAAGCCTCTTTGCGCTTCCCGAAAATGTTTCGCAATTGCCGCGATAGATCCAAGGATTGCTCAATTTGTTCTATTATCTGCTTATCAAATGCGTCCGCTATAATATTAATATTTCTTTCAGCCGGTTGTGATATGTTCATCATGTCATCAGGTACAGGTTCATGTGCTTTGTATCGTGTGGAACCACCGCAGCCAACAGCCTGAATTGAAAAGAAGAGAATGATTAGTGAACAATAAATTCTCATTAGTCTTTACGATCCAATAATTTTATTCGTCTTAGCCGATACATCTTTTAATTTCTTTCCAACTCATATTAGTTCAAACCAAAATGAATGCGCATACCATCATCGCTCCATCCAATCTCAAGTTTCAATACTAATCCTTCCAGACTCCAAATTCTGATACCTGTGCCGTAGCTGACATTAAAATTATCTATTAAATTATCGTTAAAAATATCCGGAGTGACTTTACCCGCATCTATGAATAATAGGGCATCAATCCCGTTCGCCCACTGCGACCATATCGGATAGCGATATTCCAAGGAACCAAGAACCATGTCCTGGTCACGAAACCGTCCACGCTCAAATCCTCTTATCGTCCCGTTTTGACCTATCTCGCTCAAGTAGTAAAATGGAATTTCCCTGCTGCTGACAACCTTTGTCATTTCGCCAGCTATACGAAGGATTAGGACACGATTATAAAAGAGATTTATGAAATACTTTAAATCGAATAAACCCTTATAAAAGCCGAACTTATCTTCACCTATCTGCGAATAAATACCGGTAGTCGCTTCTGCTTCTATCCCCGCTGATGGATTTCCAGGTCTATTTTTTGAATCATGCTGCACCCCTAATTCAAACCGGAAAAACCTTACTTGTTCACCCAAACCCGGAAGGGTTGCTTCCGGGAAAGATTCTACAGATTCTGATGTTGGATCACTTTCCTTACCTCTACCCTCCAGTATATTGTTGACGTTTAGACCGAAAATAGCCTTTAGCTTGCGTCCTTTTCCGATCTCCTTCCCAAAAGTTGCCTCACCGGTAAATTGTTCGTGGGCGAAATTGGATTCATTGGTTTCGATGTTTGAGAAAAAATATCTTTCATCCGGAAGCAATTTATAACGAATCAGATAATTTGAAGATATTGGCTTTCTAAATAACTTATTGTATCTGAAGCGCAGCTGGTAAGTTTGCCTGCGTTTCGGACCCACAGAAAGTAAAAGATCTAATTTTGATTCCGGAACGAACCATCCCCTTTGAAATACTTTGATTCCACCTCCAGAAAGGGAAGCATAGGTAGGTATAACTCCACAGCTGCCATCATCACATGTAAGTAAATATTTCAATCTTGGTATCAACTTAGATTCATCCACAAACTCTATTGTCGCCTTCGACCCTTTGAAAAACAGTCCTACCGGTAAATAAACAATTTCCAGCGGAAACGATATTGCTTTTTCCCAAGTATATCTCGCGTCATATTTTTGAGGTCTGAATTCAACTGAGTCTAAGATAGTGTCAAGAGCCGATGAAGCAGTATCCAAGGATTTATATCCGCCCTTGCTCTCAAATTTTATTACCCCCTGACCTAAAATAGTGATTTGTGTAATTCCTATTAGTATTACTAAAATTGCGAGATGTGGTGTGTATCTATTCACAGGGCTTGATCAATATTTAATTCTGCATCGATATTCTCATACTCCTATTTGCATACAGGATGTCAGTACTTTAAATATTAAAACGCATTATACGAACTAAATACAAAAAAAAATAGAAATATTCCTACCACTTTCCAACCGGGTCTTCGAAGCGTTCTGACCAGCCCTATACTCGGAACACCCACCATGTTGTATATTTTGCCTTTGCCCCGGTTCTCATAAACGACCGTTATTGACACACAAAAACACAGTCTCAAGTGCTAATTGTCAGAAACTCTCTTTTTTATGGCTTTGGCACTCCGAAATGGTGTGTCATAACTGACGTTGTATGAGACAGTGCTATCTTAAGTAGTAGCATTTTTCTCTGTCTAATTTCCCTTGCTTCTTTCTGGTAAATTAAACTATTTATGTAACATAGCATTTGGTATAACTTTTGGGGTAATGATCAATATATAAAATTCATGATGTGTGGATAATTACCGTTTATTATTCCAGATTCCTATCATAATTTACCAATAGATGGATATATTTTCCAGTCCCTAAAGGTGATATGAGTCAAAATATTACACATATTGTCACTGTTGGGCAAAACGGGTCATACAACCGGAGGAGAGAGTTACTTGGACATTGAGGCTTACCTCGAGCGCATCGACTATCGTGGGTCGTGCACGCCCAGTGCACAGACTTTACGAGACATGCAACTGGTGCACTTATTGACAGTACCTTTTGAGAACCTGAGCATTCACGCGGGAGAGCCGATTGTTCTTGAAGACGACGCGTTATTTGAGAAGATTGTGGCGCGACGGCGTGGCGGTTTTTGTTACGAACTCAATGGACTATTTGCCGCGTTGCTACGCGCTTTGGGTTTCAATGTTTCAATGCTTTCAGCCAGAGTTGCTAATGGTAATGGGGATTTTACACCAGACTTTGACCACATGCCGCTGATAGTC
>SORT01000024.1 GCA_004402895.1 Fidelibacterota bacterium MT.SAG.3
ACAATTTTAACTCCCGCATCTGCAAGTTCTTTTTCGGTAATTTGACTATACGTGGATGGCACTACCACTAAGGGGACTTTTAGATCAAATTTGGAATACTTTTTACAAAAATCCATGATCTCATCTGCTGTTTTCTCTTTGCTGTGGATCATTATCGCATCAGCTCCTGCCTTGATGTATGCCTCTGATCGTTTAAGCGCATCATTGATTCCCGCTTTTAAGATGAGGCTCTCAACCCTTGCTATGATCATAAAATCATCTGTTACTTGCGCCTTTTTTCCGGAAGATATTTTAGATGAAAAATTCTCAATACTATCTTGTGTTTGTTCAATATCTGTGCCGAAGAGAGAGTTCTTTTTCAAACCTACTTTATCTTCAATAATGACGGCAGAGACTCCGAGCCGTTCAAGTGTTTTGACCATAAAAGTAAAATGTTCTCGCGGTCCTCCGGTATCTCCATCAAATATTATTGGCTTTGTTGTAATTTCTAAAATATCGTGGACTGTGGCTAATCGAGAAGTCAAATCAACAACTTCTATATCGGGTTTTCCCTTCGCCGTCGAATCGGTCAAGCTGCTAAGCCACATACCATCAAATTCCCTATTTGATCCATTCTTTGTAACTTTGGCAATTTCTACTATTAAACCGGTAAGTCCGTTGTGAGCTTCTAATATTCTTATAATTGGCTTTACTTCCAATAATCTTTTTAATTGTTTTAATCTGAGTTCAGAGGTAGTACCCAACTCCCGCAATTTTAGATTTAACTCAGATGAAGAGATACCTTTAGTGTAGGGTACCTCAACTAATTTACCTCCCCATTCTTTTAAAACTTCTATAACTTTTTGACGCGTGTCTTGTTGTACGCCCGATTTCCAGTCATCTCCATGGACAACAAAATCGGGTTTAATTTTTCTAAGATTTGGAATATAATCTAATGTCTTCTGAGCTATAACTTCATCAACGCCCTTAATGTTAAATATAATTAATTTTCGTTGGTCATAGGTGAGAAGCGGGAGGCGCTTATAGTTTGCTATAGCTTCATCAGTTAGTAATCCCACAATTACACGGCCAAGATTTTTCGCCTCATTTATGATATTTAAATGCCCATGATGAATTAAATCAACAGACATTCCTACATACACTGTTTTCATATAAATATTACCTGTTTTGCAGAAGTTACGAAAAGAGCTTCCAAGCAAACAACAAAAATAACCTGTACATATTCAATTAAAGCCAGATTATTCCGTTCCTACTTCATGAGCTATTCTTATAATCCTTCTTATCAATTAAACATTATGCCTTCGTAAGAACACACACCGGTACTACCTCAAACTTATTATTAATCCAGTTTGAGTTTTGGCACTATAAGCGGATCAAAGAAGAGAACTAACAATCCCTGGTGATTTTATCAATATCTGTCCTTCTTACTCATTGAACTACGAACCAAATATTCTTCCGGTAGTAAGTTTCCAGCCTTAGACAATAAGAAATCTTAAATCATCTCCTTCCTTAGTTTTTTTTCAAGAGTATATACCTACTGACCTTTGGTTCATAACAGGTTAATTCTATGGCATCTTTGTTGGGAATATTGTCATACCAACCTCTTACAAAGCCATCCGATTTAATCTCAAAAGCAGGAGAATATCCGAATTCAACAAACTTTTTAGGTTTTGGTTCTCCAGCCGAGATTATCAGTTCGGTAGTAAAACCGGTATCAAAGAGTTTCGTTAACTCATTACCGAAGTCGTGGTCTTTGGAGTAGGAGTGCGGATGTAGTTCCAATAATATTCTGAAGCCACCGGACGCATTAAGCAGTGTGTTTTTCATTCCTTGAAAGATCTCTACTTCATTACCTTCTACATCCATTCTCACAAAATCAGGTGTGAAGTCCTTATCTGATAAAAACTTATCTACAGTAGTGGTTTTTACTTTATAAGTTCTCTCGATTTTATGTTTCGATAAGAAATTATCATCATCGGTACTGGAAAGTTTGCTAAGATTTGAAGCTTCCGCCAATAGCATTTCCTCTTCACCCTCTTTATTAAATACTGCCAAGTTAAAAGGTGTTATAATGGCGTCATATTCGTTCAAAGTAATATTTTTCAGTAATATCCTATAGTTACGGGGATCAGGTTCGAAGGAATATATCTTCCCCGATTCCTTTAATATTGATGCCTCAAGCAGCGGATAATAACCTATATTTGAGCCTACATCAAGAATATTCATACCTTTCGTGACATATTTTTCAATAATCTGGGTCATATCCGCCTCACGTATCCTATGTATCGCCAACGAATGCGAAATTCCATCAGTAACAAGGTCCAAATACATTTTGTTATTTAATACTTTTCTTACAATTAACTTCTTTCTTAATATGTATTTTGAAAAATAAAGGTCTATTTTTCTCAACAATATCATAACTCTTTCAATCATAAATTCCTCAATTTAAATATTTACAAACATGAACATTGTCGGTTGATGAGTTATTTACGCTTAATGACCAGATATTCAAATACTTTCAATCCAATAATTTCTGTATAATAAATAGAGACTTTTGAATGAACCTCAAACTGCTACACTTTCTTCCTGTTTAACCAAATTTATGAACCTCTTTTTTTGAATATGTTATCAATAACAGCGGGCGAGCTAAATCTTAATACTGATTTTAATTGCCGCTAATTGTAATTCTCATTGCTGTAGTAAGCAAGAATATAATACGTCTCCGGATAGGATTCATATTCATTTAACAGGATTTTTTTGTATTTCAATGTATTGATGAGGCAATGCGAACGGGACTTACGATTGTCGTTGAACGTTTGTCAGAACTACTGCCGGATTACCTGCCACGGTTGAGTTTGCTGGAACGTCTTTGGTAACTACCGAACCGGCTCCAACTACAGCATTTTCACCTATTATCACAGGGAACAGAGTTGAGTTGCTGCCTATTACTGCACCCTTTTTGATAATTGTCGGCTTCCAGCTATCTTTTACACCCGTTCGTCTGAGTGAAGGCGGATGGATATCATTAATCGTCATAACACCGTGCCCCATAAAAACATCATCTTCAATTGTTACCAGCGAACAAATGAACGAGTGAGATGAAATTACAACATTGTCGCCAATAATTGCGTCAGATTGTATTTCCACGTATGATCCTATATTACAATGGTTTCCAATTTCACACCCGTAAAGATTAGCATATTCCCAAATATTACTACTCTCGCCTATTTCAACGTTCTTTATTATAGCTGTTTCGCTAATCATCTTTCAGATCCGAATTTTCTGTTAATATCCGAACAACATTCTTAGCATGGTTTATATCTGTAAGACATTTTGTGCCATTCAGAATGCAATCAACGAAATGTTCAATTTCAACTTTAAGTGGTTCCTGCCAATCAATTTTCGGGATAAGCACATCTCCAGAACGAAGGTTAAACTGACCTACATTGGTTCTGTCAAAATCCATACGCTCGCCCAAAGTGGCGATATGGTCGATACCCTTATCATAAATCATTATTTTATTCTCAGCCACATCATCATAGACCACCATTTTTTTTGAGCCTACTACGGTTATTCGCCTCACTTTTAGGGGGTCAAGCCAGCTTACATGGATATTTACCATAATATTTTTTGGATAGAGAATATTTAAAAACACTACATCGTCCACTCCATTTTGAACATAATCCATTCCTCTCTTGCTTACTTCGAATTCATTCGGTTCATTTAGCCAATATTGCATTATACTAATATCGTGAGGAGCGAAATTCCATAATGCATCAACATCTGAACGTATACGTCCCAAATTTAACCGCTGACAATATATATACCGAATATCACCCAATTCCCCTGAATCAATCAATTTCTTTACATAGCGAACCGCCGAATTATACAGGAAAGTATGCCCCGCGCAAATAACCAGATCATTCTTGGTTGCTATAGCGTCTAATTCCTCAAGCTGTTTCACTTCTGTGGCAATCGGCTTTTCTACAAGTATGTGTTTTCCGGCGAGCAATGCTCGCTTAGCGAGATCAAAATGTGTGTTGACCGGGGTTGATATTATTACAGCGGAAATATCTTTATCATTGAGTATCGAATCCACATCTTCTGATACTTCTACGGACGGATAATTTGTTGAAACGAAATTTCTCCTGTCCTCGGACAGGTCTACAACTCGCTTAACCTCGCAATCAGGATTCGCAACGAGATTCCTTAAAAGATTTGGCCCCCAATAACCAACCCCTATTTGTCCAAAATTAACTTTCACTTATCAAATCTCTGACAAGATCAATATATTTTTGTTTTTCTATCTCCCAATTCATCCGTTTTCGCGCCTTATTAATATTAGATTTCATCTCGCCGATCTTTTCACGATTATTTAAAATATAGCTTAGCTTCTCCGCAAATGAATCCGCGTCATCTGATTCATAGTATAGGAGTTCTCCATCATTAAAGTAATATGAGATTGCTTTATTTTGAACTGATAAAACTGGAACTCCCATCGCCATATATTCCATAAGTTTAAGTGGTAGCATATATTCTGTAGCCACAGACCTTCTATAAGATACAATTCCTAAATCTGAATCGACAATCTTTTGTGGGAGCTCGTCCAGCTCAATTTGCCCGTGAATATCAACGATCGAGTCCATATTCTTAATAGTAATAAGTTTCCTTAGTTCTTCTATTGTATCGCCTTTTCCGTAAATATTGAATTTTATCGCCTTATGGTTTTTAAGAACCATTTCCAATCCTTCAATAATTATATCTAACCCAAATCGCGTTGCGATTGTACCATGATAGATCATTTTGAAATCATCACTTTCATTAGTCCGCGAATATTTCGTCTTGTCGAAAAGTGATTCGTCCGCAAAATTCGCGATCACTGTGATCTTGTTCTTATTTATCCGATTATTGTGCGTTAAAACGCTCATGATCGGATCGTGAACGGTTATGACAAAATCCGAGAAAGCAGCAGATATTTTCTCCTCAATCACCATTAGCCAATGTCCCACAGTTGAAAGATAGTCAGGGAATTTAGTTTTGAACACTTCCGGCATTGGATCATGAATATCAAGGATCAGTTTAGTTCCGAAAATTTTTGGAAACAACCCGGCGAAAATTATGAAATCAGGCATATTATTAAAATGTATCAGTCTGTATTTCCGGCGATATTCCCTTGAAGAAAGCTTAACAAACATCAACAGAAAAAATTTGAGATATGAGAATAAATATTTAATGCTTGAACTTCCTCTATACTGCGAATGTGGCAAACGAATGAGATTGACTCCGTGTTTGACCTCAAAATTGGATTTACCCTCTTCTGCCAAGACAAAACAATCTACCTCAAAAGCGGATGAAACTAATGCATCTGAAGCTCTTCGCACTCTCGGATCTCTTGAATATTGAGTATAAGCGATCACAGCTATATTTATTTTTGAACTTTCAGTCATAAGAATGACTATTCTTGAATTATTAAATTGTTGTTGCTGTTTATCAACGTGAAAATTTCCCGGTTTGGAAGAATCCACTTAATATTTTTTTCTTGTTCATCCAATTTAATATTGGAGTCAGCTTTTTCATCAAAGGGTAATAGGATGGATATTCGTGGAATGATTTTGTTTCGGCACCAATGATGCCAACAAACTCATCAAATCCGATACCTAATTTTTTACTGATGTATTGCATATCCTCCTTTTTCATTTCCGGTGAGTAAATCTCTTCAGTTAGTAATTTTAACGCTTCGTCTCTGTCCAATTTTCCGAGCCTCACAAGCGCGGACATTGTGACCTTTCTTCGGTCCATATTAAACTTTACAGGAGCAAGATAGCCCTGAAAGAACCGCGTATAAATACTTTCAAAATGATGCCCCCCGTAATCCTGCCAGTCTAATTCTTTGATAATAAGCTTCTTCGCTTCCTCCTTGGAATAGTCCATAAAATTAAGAATTCTTACGATTTTTATCTTTCTCAAGTATACATAGTACAGGTATTTAAAGAGGAGAAGATTTGGAAACGTTTTAAGTTTTTGAGTCCCGAATATTTTTTGCACGCCTTCGAGCAGCTTGCCATCTTTATAACCCCATCCTTGAGGAACGATCCCTTCAGCTCTGAAACTGTTGCCGCTTATAACGTGTTTCACACCTTCTTTAACCGCAATTTTATATAGGATTGCTCTTATACCCATATCAGTAGGAATTTCAACTTCCGGCAGGGAAGCCTTCAGAAATGAGAGCTGGAGATCCTTAAATTCTTCCCAATTTACAACGTAAGTAAAAAGATCAATATCAAGAATCGTCACTGCGTTCTTGATATTTGAAACTGCTATCTCTGTGTTCCATCCGTTGTCAAAATGAACTGCTAAAGGTCTCAATCCAAGATTTTTCAGAATATAAAGGAGATAGGTACTATCTGTGCCGCCACTCACTCCCACAACGCAATCGTAAGATTTATTCTTCCCGATAGTCTTCATTTCCCCGACAACTTTGTCAATCAGAAGTTGACCTTTTTCGCCGGCCGGATTTGCATTTATTAGAATATCAAATTCTTCGCAATAATTACATATTCCATTCTCATTGAATTCAATTCCTCCGACTTCAGAATCCATTAAACATTTAGCGCATTGCGACAATTTCCGTTCTCCCAAATTACAACTCTTTTGCTAATATATAATTTTTTATACAGAGTTCTTTAATTAAGTAAAATAAGGCTCAAGTTCTTCTGTTGTGGGGTAATTAATAAGGACGGCCTTTTTTCTTCCATGATACACAAATATACTTCCGGCTGCCGCCGCTGACGCATGTGCTTCGTTGATCGCCAGGTCGAAATCTTTAATCTCACCTGCGCCTCCCGAAGCGATAACCGGTATTGAGACCAATCCGGTTATGAGTTTGATCAGGTCGAGATCATAACCCTGCATCGTTCCATCTCGTTCCATCGAAGTAATTATCAGTTCACCGGCTCCCTGTTCTTCTGCGTTAACCGCATGGTCGAGAGCATTAAATCCCGTATAACTTCTCCCCCCTTTAACAAATACTCCATATTTATTAAATAACCGTTTTTTAACGTCTATGGATACGATTATTGTCGATCCGCCAAAAGCAATGGACGCTTTATTGATAAATTCGGGATCTTTTTTGGTTATAGAATTCAATACGACTTTTTCAACACCCAATCTTAATAATTTTTCTATTTGCCCTAATTCAGTTATTCCGCCGCCATATGAAAAAGGCATAAAACATTCTTCCGCAATATTACTGATTAACTCGAAATTTATTCCACTAAATTTTTTGGGATTCGAAATGTCTAATACTAATAATTCATCAGACTCTTTTTCATTAAAAATTTTCACGGCATTAATCGGGTCACCGATATACGTAGGATTTTTAAACTTGATAGTTTTAACTAATCCTTGTCCTTCTAAAAGTAGGCAAGGGATAATTCGTGTTAGTAGCAATTTACGTTAGACTGGCAAAATTGCCGAGTATTTCCATTCCGTATTTGTGACTTTTTTCGGGATGAAATTGAGTTCCTAATATATTCTTTTTCTCGATAGCAGCGGCAAAATCATAACCATAATTGGACATACATACGATATCTTCTTTATTTTTGCATCGAATATGATAGGAATGAGCAAAATAGAATTTCCGTTCTTTTATTGGGTCGTTAAAAAGTTTACTTTTCCCCAGAATTTCAACTGTATTCCATTTCATATGTGGGATTTTAAGATTATCAGAATTTTCAGGAATATCAAATTTCACAGAATCTCCCTCTATCCAACCCAACCCTTCGGCCCCGCCTTCTTCCCCTTTTTGAGTGAAAAGTTGCATTCCCAAACAGATGCCGAGAACAGGTGTAGAATCTTCCAATACTTTTTGATTGAGCGTATCAATGATACCATATTTTTTTAAATTTTTCATACCTGTATTAAACGAACCGACCCCGGGTAATATAAGCTTATCAGCATTTTTAATATCGCCTAAATCAGAAGAAATTATTGACTCTACCCCTATTTTTTTGAGCATATTGAAAATTGAGGCAAGATTTCCCAATCCATAATCTATTATGACTATCATTGGCTGATATTTTCTTCCATACTTATATATTCAACCCTAATTCACAGAATAGCAAGAATATTTGTGCCTATATATTTATTGAATCGCAGCTCTGTTTAGATCGTTATAAATTTCATAAATCTTAATCCCGACCACGCTTAAATTCAATTTTTCTATATTCTCTCTCCCGTTCGTTCGTTGACTTGATTCGAGTGTCTGAGATATTTTATCAGCGATCTGTTTCGGATTTCTTTCAACAACAAAACAGTTATCCGTTTCTCCTATAACATCTTTTACATCCCCTACATCAACCGATATTATTGGGCAATTACACGCCATTGCCTCTTTTATGACTTGTGGGGAGCCTTCCATCTCAGAGGTCATTAAAAGTGCGTCAGAAGCGTTTAAAAGCAAATTAACCTCCTCACGGGACCTGTCCTTTAATTCCAATGGGATGACATCGTTCAGCATATTTAAAGCATCTTTGGCTAACGGGAAATTTTTTACTTTATTATCAAATGCGGAGGGAAACAAAAGGTATTTTTTATCTCTATCCATCTTCAACAATTTACGCGCCTCCAGCTTATCCATCGGTTTGAACAATTCCAAATTTACTCCACAAGGGATAACACTGAAATTCTTTGTTGGCTTTAGAAGAGCCTTTGAATAGATTCGGTTTGATACAAATATATTCCATTGGGAAAGTCGGGTCACAATAGCTGATATTATATTTTGACTGAAGATATTTATGTCTGAACCATGAAATGTCGTAATCACTGGTGTTTGTCGCTGGAGAACAGATAACATCCCTGACAATCCATAATGAGCATGTACAATATCAAATTGTCCTGATTTTATCTTAGATCTTAGCGCTGATAAATTTTCCAGATAACCAAAGAGCCCTCTACCTTTAATAAGAAATATTTCAAACTCTACTCCGTGGCTTTTAAGCGATTGCATCTGTTCATCAACAAAAGACCATGTAGTTTTAAAGTTAAAATTCGGCTGATTTGCTCCACATACGATGAGAACTTTCAATTTAAAATTATCCGATTTACATGAATATTCATACCTAATTCAGGTAGATCAATTCGTTTTCAGAATATTGATCTGATCTATTTGTTCTATGGAATAAATAAAGATATATACATCCCAATAACTTATACATTTTTGTTCTCAGCATATTTCGTTCTCTTAAAGCACGTGATAAATATTTGATGAAATATTTTAAATTACCTTTATTAAGAGCAATTTTCTTCGATAGAATGAACCAATAATTCGACAGATAATAAGAATCAATAAATTTATCTTTTTCTCCTCGTGCCTTAATAAGAGAATTCAGAATAACATCAATATCGCTAAAATGATAGTTATCTAATTGGATTTTATCTTGTAAATAATTCTTAAATTTACCCTGATAGACGGATTTTACTCTGAATTTTTCGGGGACGATCCTTTGGCTATATAATGTTTTATTGAGATACGCGATCTTGTAATTATTTTTATGAAACCGCCACCAAAGCTCTATATCCTGGCTATATATAAAGGTTTTTTCATATCCTCCGATCTTTTTTACCACTTCTTTACGATAAAAAGCGCTCCCGTGGGCAAAGATATAACCGCCTTTATTTTCCAGAGTCTTGATTATATTTTGGTGATTAGGTGAATTTGGGCCCTCATCATATGTTTGCTTAGAAAAAACTATATCATCAATATCGAGTAACTCGTCGGCAGCTCCCAGCAAAGCGATATCCCGGTTATTTTCCATTATTTTGAGCTGTTCTTCAAGCCTATCAGGTTTGGATATATCATCTGCATCTTGTCTTGCGATATATTTTCCTCTGGCGGCATTTATACCGATATTCAATGAGACAGGAAGTCCAAGGTTGGCGTCATTTTGAATTAAACTGATTCGACTATCTTGTTTCGCATATTTTTTTATAATGTCCGGTGAATTGTCATTACTCCCATCATCAACAATTATAAATTCAAAATTGCTGAAGCTTTGATTTAACATGGATTCGATAGATTTAGCCACATATTCTTCTTTGTTATAGACTGCCATAACTACCGATATTAGAGGATTCGATTGATTAGTTTGAATTCGGATGTTAATTTTTAAAAACCAACCTTGGTTATTGCGTCGCTCCCCCAAAAGAATGATGCGAATAATGCGAGAAAGATTGTCATGGGTATAAACATCATCTTGCGTACCTTTAAAGTTTGCTCATCTAAATGAAAGTGGTGCATTGCTGAAACTGTCAAAATCATAAAAACGGGCATAAAAGCAAACTTGTATCTCATATCATAATGCATACCCATCCAAATAGATTCAAACACGGTAAGGATAATTGTAAATTTAAATAGCGACATTTTCATAAAGATATTCTTTAAATAAGAAAATAAATGCCAGAATATATACCAAATTAAGAAAGAGGATAGCCAGCGCGCGAGTAATCGTGGATACATGTTGGTTCCATAGGCAGGAATTTGTATATACCACGGTTGCGGTTTCATAATAAGGTCGATAGATCCATAAAAAAAAGTTTTTAAAATAATAGATGGATGAGATAGAGAATAGCCTATTAATTCTAATACGCCGTCAAACCACAAATCGTTGCCCTTTCCAATAGATATTGCGAATGGAAAATCTGTTAAAAAATACATTAGACTGAAATTCCCAATAATGGGAACTGTTGAAAGCCCAATAAATCCTCCCAAAGCAAAAAGTAAATACTTTTTATATTTTAATAATATTCTGAAATTGGCAACAGCGAACGCTACTAGTATAATCACGGGGTTATAAATTCTCGTTAGCAATAATATAACTGTATGATACGAAAAACTAACGAAACTTCGCTTGAGATATATGTCCGCCAAGAGACTCATTGTAGCATAAAGAACTATCATCTCTTTCATAAGTGATGCTGAATAAACCATGAACGTCGGCATATATAGATATATTAATTGGAATTTTCTAATTCTTTTTTCTTCAATATTATATATTCCCAATATTTTACAAAACTGCAGAAACGACAATTGAAATAATATGACATTTATAATTTTTATTGTAATTGGAACATGACCAAAAAGAAAATATATCGGTCCAATAATACCATAGACATATGCAGGAGCAATATTGGTACCTCCGCCTGCTAGGCGGAAGCTTATCGCAATATCTCTATCGTCTTTCAATTCAGAAAATCCATCTATATAAATATGCTGCCCAGTATCAATTGAAATCTGTCCTTTGTTGAGTTCATGAGCAAACTTTCTACCAAGTATATCATATCGGAGTCCATCAAACGTAATTGCAGGATGAAAACGTATATAATCATAGCTATACATATGAAGGAGTAAGACAAATAGGAACATCACAATAGAGTGAAAATACAATAAATTTGAAACGCCATTTTTCTTGTGGCGTAAAAGGTTAAACCATATCAGTACCAATACCGCCAACATGATATCTGAAAATA
This sequence comes from Fidelibacterota bacterium MT.SAG.3, assembly GCA_004402895.1. GTDB lineage: Bacteria > Fidelibacterota > SORT01 > SORT01 > SORT01 > SORT01. The sequence continues at coordinate 11,527 of SORT01000024.1, forward strand.
CAATCATAGAATGGATTTATAAACCTCTAATTCTTTATCAACTATAGAATCCAATGAAAAATTCGATTTAATACGCTCTCTTGCAGCAGTTCCCAGAGATTTTCTCAAATTATCGTCATTTAACATTATTGTTATGGCCTTATTCATAGATTGCTCATTAGGTTTACAAATGTATCCCGTTTTCAAATGAGATATAACTTCGCTGATAGCGCTAATATTCGTTCCGAGTACCGCTGCCCCACAGGACATAGCTTCTAAAAGGACCTTGGGATTTCCCTCGAGTTTAGATGGGAGTACGAATATCTTTGAACTATTATAATAATAAGGAAGTTCATTATTATCTACCCGAGCTATTACTGATAAGTTTATATTATTATTATTTGCATAATTTTTAAGATCTTCTTCAAGTTCTCCAGAGCCGATAAATAGAACTTTTACACCTTTATCCTGGTTGATGGAAATTGCTTTTAAAAGTAAGGCCAAATTCTTTATTTCTGAAATCCTCCCTACATAAAGTATATCATATTTCCTTTTCGATTCGGTAGGTGAAAACAGTTCAATGTCTATGCCATTTGGAATATAAACCATCTTATTTTCTAAAAGATTGTATCTTGCAGAAATATAATCGATCGCCAATTTATTTGTTAATATAATCTTGTCAGCATAGGAAAAACAGAGTTTTTCAATAAATTGCTTTCTCCAGGTTACCCCAACAATATGACCGTAATAATATCCCATTCTTAAGATTAATTTTTTTCCAAAAAAAAATTTTAATATTACACCGAATAAGGCACCTGGGAATTGGTTGGTTTTTATGACATCGATAGATTTAAAAAACTTCTTATAAGAAAAGAGATTAGATAAATTCCATAGTCTATCTACAATAACTTTCCATTTCCAACTCTTTATATTATACCATGCGCGAAGAAGTTTATCGGTCTTCGATATAACGTTAATATTATTATAATCCTCAACTAAATGGCTTTCATTATAGCCATAACTATAAATTGTTACTTTAAGCGAGTTATTGACTGATTGATCGGTGAGTTTTTTATAGAGACTTATTTCTCTAGAAAACTGACCGAGATTTATCCACTCTTGCAACGACATTCCAGTGGTCATTAATAGTAATAAATTCATTGGCTCAGATTTACAGCAAAGGTAAGTTTAATAAACATTATTGATATAAAAAAATTGATACATCCCCATGGTTTATATTTATTATTATCTTACAACTACTGGTTTCAAACATATTGTTATTAATTTTAAATATCGCCGGATGAAATTCTTACCCTATGAAATCTTGAAGTTTGAATATTTTAATAATTTTGCGTAATATTTTCCCAATTAATTTCTTTATTGTTACGGATTCGATTACTTCCTGAGTACTTCTGATTTCTTCCTCGATTTCAATGACAGGCCAATTTCGCCTATTTATAAGGAAATTTTCCCCCTTAGAATAGAAATCAATTTTATCCCTATAATATCCCTTCGGAACCCAAATTAAGTTATCTTCTGTGAAAAATCTACTCCAGTATTTTTCGGGTAGACTTTTGAATACTATTCTATCTTTGTAATCAAGATAAGTTAAAAACAATCCTTCTTGATCGGCGTACCATGAGAGTATCCTTTTTCTAACCCTATTACTCCAAGAATCAACAAATTCTTTCATAATTTGTGAATTTTTCATTGTAATAAGACCAGCACTGAATACGCCATAATACGGGGAACCGAGTGGGCCTTTTGGAAGTTTCATCAGTTTTTTTTTGTTAGCTTTAATAACTGGATGATCATCATTATACATTATAGAAAAATCACAACTTTTCGCATATTCTATTAGTTCTTGCGCCGGTCTTACAAAAAGAGAATCAGAATCGATCCATACTATTGGTGAATCGTACTTTTTAAATAAGTGTGGTAAGAGAGTTGAGCGTCTATTTGTGCAATACCCCTGTTGGTCAGCATGATTTTTAAAATGGACGTAATCATACTCTATTATTAAGTTATCATAGAGTGAAGCTAAGTAATTGGTCTTTAATTTATCGACATTTACAAGAACTACATAAAATAATGCCTCTGGTAAATTGATATGTACACTTGCTAATAGTCGCTCTAAGTAATGAAGAAAATCATTACTTGCCACTGAACAAAGTATAATTGGGTATCGGGACATTTAAATATTTTTTAAATTTGTTTGTCTTGGAAAATAAAAGCTGGAAACCGAGCTTTATTTATAAATTTTTTGTCATCTGATTCATACTCTTCCAAAATTTTTATCTTCCCTTTCAATAAATTCTCATAAGATTCTACATCAGGATCCTGTTTTAATTCTTCAATTTTTTTATATACATTCACAAGCGGATCAACTGATATTTTCTTCTCGCAATCGAAATTAAGATTTACTAGATACATTCCCCTACTAATAGATATGACCCCTTCTGTTTGGACAGATTTCATTGATTTTTATGTGTCAGGGTTCGGCTAATTATAATGATCCCTAATATATTTTATAATTATCTATCTAATTTAGCTGTTCTTTTTTCAGGAAGTACAAAATGCTAATCAAATCATTTTTGAGAAGAATATATAATTTTTTGAATCTCATTTTAAAACTCTCAAATTCATACTTTTTTGATAGAAACTCAATAATGAATGCGAGAGCAACTCCCATAAAAGTAGCATATAGCGACACTAAGTAAGTTATTTTACGCCTCATCGGCCAATGCTTTTTTAATGGAGGCACAGGTTCGTTGAGTACATTTATTGTTGGAATACTTTTTATTTCTTCAATCCTGGTTATCTCAAATTCCTTTTTTAATGTTATAAATATTTCTTCCTGTATTCTAACTTCCCTTAATTTTCGGCCAAGTTCAATTTGAAGTTCTGGTGAGTTCTCAATTCGCTTATTAAACTCTCGGAATTGCCTTAATTCATCCTCAAAACTCCTTAAAAGGCTGTCAGTGTCTACGAGACGCTCCTGAATGAATATCCTATTCTCTTTAGCCTTTCGTGATATGCCTTTTCTATTGAATACATTAAGCTGTTCAATTAATGCCTTTGCAATATCGGAAGCAAGAATTGATTCAGATGACTTCACACTGAGAGTTGTGATAAGTGTCTTTTGATCGAGCGAAACCTGAATTTGTCCACGTAAGTTTTCATAACCTAATTCGTATCTCTTAGTCGAGTCATTTTCACCTATTACTAGAATATCAATAAGCTTAATTTTAGCACCAACTTTATTTGACCAGAATTCTTGATTTAATATATTTACATTGACTGTTCTGCTCGCTAATATCTCGCCATATAGAACTGGGGTATTAATATTTTTAGGTACCGCTGTACCTATATATGCTTGAACTAATTGGCTCACTCCTGTCGGGGCTTCCAAATTAGCGGGTGGAAGAATTGTCGCTGTTGCCAAATAAATTGGTGAAACGTTGAGTAAGTATATTATAGTAATTATAAAAACTGGTATTACGGTACCAATGATTATCCATCTTCTTTTTATCAATATATCCAAATATAGTAAAATATTTAAATCATCTCTTGTTTGGTTTTTCATATTTAAATCGATTATATTAGACAGATTTATTGATTTATTACATTCAAAGATTGTATTTCAGGATAAATAATATAAATAATTAGTATCTTGAAGCCTAATAAAGTTGATGTTGAATCTTGCATAATTCCGCACTTCCATTGTATTGAGTCACTTGAGTTAGAGTCGCTTTTATCTTCATAATTATTTAGAACTTTCCAATTTATTGACACACAGTAAAACCATAAAATTTAATAGTCATATATTCATTTATTTGAATAGATTTTATGTAATGATATAAATAAAGTCAAGTATTTAAAATCTTATTAAGCATACAAAAAGAAAAGTTACGTCCGTAAATTTCGGTAATTTCGGTAATTTTGGTAAAGGAGGAAAATAGAAATGGTCACAATCCCTTAGGTTGTATAGATTTTATTAAGAAGATAAAACTTACAACTAATAGGAGGTGTTAATAGCATCGCCATTGATATATTTTTTGTAAGATATTATTTTCTATTATAAAAATACGTACATTTGCCCGCCAAGTAGTTAAATTTACAGTTTTCATTCTTCAATATCATGGGTTGATTCTTTTAAGCAAGTTTAGTCTTCAAAAGGTGAACACATAAAAGTACTTAAGTTTAAGAACCTTTTTTGAGTTACTACTTGCTCTTCCTCAGACATAATTATATTCCTGGGTCCTCTTCCTAGTCTGAGCTCTTCTTTCGTTTAATATTCTTTGCATCATCTTTTTCTTCCTCTCAAATATTTCTCGTTATTTAAACGCCATAGCTGATAGGAGTCACTATTATAACCCGAAAAACCCGAGACACTTATTGACGAAGGTCCATATGTTCCAAATAATTCATATCTTTGAGATAGTAATTCAATCAGAATCTCCGGAGGTTTCGCAGACTCTCTTTTTAAGTTGGTTTGCAATAATACTATCTTGGGATTTTCTTTATTAATTGCAGCGACAAACTGAGATCTTTTTAAATCGAGCATATCCTTCGGAATATTTAATTTAAACCAATAAAATTCTGGTGTTTGTTGTAGGCGATGACGTTGAGCTAGAATAGGTATAATTAGCTTGGCTCCCCAGAACGCAAAAAATTCGTCTTTGCTCAATTGACCCCGCAAATCTCTCGAAACTTTGTACAACACGAAATTATTTTCCATAAAGGAGCCCTCACCTAAAACGTCTTGAGAAATTCTTTTTTTCAGATACGAAATCTGACTCACCGTTATAAGTCCAGGTTGAAGAATTAGAAGGAGTGTAAAGAAGCCAATTAAAATTTTCTTTCTTTGATTACGATTATTTTGCACCGCCCAGATATATATTGTCCTGATGCCTAAAGCGGCAAGAATAGAAATTAAAGGAAGAATAATTATAGCGTAATGAAGAAACCCGGTCGATCCCAATATAAATGTTTCCATTATACCGGCGATTCCAAAGAATATGATAGGGATCCATTTTCGATCTAATTGAAAGAATCCAACAAATATTAGGGGAGTTAGCGGGACAGTATGCCTTAATAACATAGCAACTAAATGTAAATTGCCTGTTAACCATCCCTCACCTTTAAAACCGGTTGCAAAGTATTTAGTACTAAAATCCAATTGAATGCTAAAGAAGTGTGAAATTGAGTCAGTCATAAATAAATAGGTGAAGAATATCATAATTACTACGAAAACTCCTGTTAAATAAGATGCAAGAATTCGTACGCGAACAGCTTTGAAGTCTGGAGTAAAAAACCAAAATAACGACCATACTACAATGGATATTATCCCAATTTGACGGACTAACACCGCGCACCCAATTGAAAGTCCAAAAAGAATGGAAGTAGAGATAGTCGGTTTTGTCCAATCGTTTTTTAAAATAAAGAACAAGGCGAGCATATAGAAAAAAACTACATAATTTTCCGTCGCACCTCCTCCAGCTGATATGGAATATTTACTCGCGTATAATGCATAGACTATCGAAGATGTAATGCCTAACCAATAGTCCTTGCTTAAATACTTAATATTATAAAAGATTAGTAAGCAGGAAATAGCAACAATACAAGTTTCCATAACAAGTGGTATAATTACAGAAGACCCTAAAAACCACATTGGTACTGCATTAATCATCTGCATCAATGGTGTCCTGGAAAGAAAGAAATCCCGATATGGAACTTCTCCTAAGCTAATTAGCCAACTTGTGTAGCCATAAAATCCCGCGTCGTTTCTGAGAGGTAAAAGCATTTGTGGTAATCGAATAAAAAATACGAGTCCGGGAATAAAGAGATGATAATTTTCTTTGAATTTAAACCGCATAAGGTTTTACCATATAATATTACAGTAAATGAGGCATAAATAATCCCTGTTTGCCTTTTTAAGGGATAGCATATTTTGGGATTGTTTAATTAATTGTATCATCCTAATTTTTCTAACTCCTCTTCCACTTGATACTCGAGCCCAATGCTAAGCTTACCTTCTATTGGATTTCACAGCTTTATTTAATTATAAAATATTCAACCTAATGGAATTCACGATGATAAAATACACACAAAAGGATACAAAATCAATTCTTCTAGTTACCTGCGAAATTCTAAACATTTCTGCGCCCATTAACCTTATTATTTGAAGCAGAATCGTTTTCAGATATTTCTTCTACGATGAAAGTGGGTCTCTTCTTCGTCTCATCTACAAATACAAATTCAATTTGCTCCTCTGTTAGGTGGGGAGATAGGGGTAAAGTCAATATCGCTGCGTACATGTCGTCAAGGCAACTATTAAAACATTCATTGAGTTTTTTGATGTAAATTACTTGCTGCATATATAACACCACCAACAACACCATTTACAGTCAATAAAAGGTAAAAGATGAAGGCTAATAATACTCCATCAGTGAAACTCATACCAAATCCAGAATAAAGTGCCCCAAAAACACCCTCTCTGATTCCTACTCCGTGTATACTTATGGGTACCATCCTCGCAATTTCTACAATCGATAAAATCAAAATTAGCATCGAGAAAGAAGGCTTCATTCCCATTGAATTTGCAACTAAATAGCATGTGAAAACCCATACACATCTCATTAGGAATGAAATCAAAAATCCTTTGAATAAGGTCGTACCGCTATATTTATATGAATATACCGATTTATATACTTCTTTTATTTTCTTATATATATCTAGATTTTTTAGAAAGCGTATTTTAAGAATAGTATTCAATTTTAAGCTAAGTATTTTTGCCACACTCCTACTGAAAAACGCGACCATTATCGAAAATCCAATTAATAAAAGGATAAAAATCTGAATTAGTAATACACTATCAAATTTATCTGTGATCGCAAATAAAAAAAATGAGGAAAGCATACCCATAACAAAGAGAGATATAATACCAATAAGTCTTTCTGTAATAACGATAGATAGTGAGACACTTTTTCCCCCTACTGTATTTGAAAGGTCTAAAGCTCTTTTGACATCTCCACCGATACTTCCCGGTAAAAATGTATTGAAAAATATCCCCACGAAGTATATTCGTAAAAGTTTTAGCATCCTCACTGAGATATTTTTCTGTTTTATTAAGATCTTCCAACGATATGCCATCAGAAAAACCGTAAGAACAGAAAATGCATATGATAAGATGAGTAAGTCAAATCTAACACGCTCCAGAAATGGAGTAACTCTTTGAAAATCTACTCGATATATTATTACAAATATAAATAGAACCGCAATAAATGCTTTTCCAAATGTTATGACGATGTGTTTGTGCCTTCCTATTCCATTCAAGTATTGCATAATTAGACAAGGCTCCTACATGTTATTTAAATCAGCAGGAAAGGAAAATCTTAAGTCCTTAGCACTTGAAAGGGTTTCAATGTATCATATATATTATGGTAATTGTTCAGAATTCTATACATTTTTTTAATATAATCAGGATAATCCTCACTTGTTGAAACATGGTGTCTCAACTTCTTATCTAGAACACGTTGAAGGATTTCCAATGATTCCTCTTGCTTATATTCTCTTCCTGCAAATCTGTAAAACCTTGTCATTTCCGCGGATGCTTTCTCCTCTTGAAAAAGATTATTGTATTTGACAACTATGACCCTCAATCCTTCAATTTGGTCAAAAAATCGATTGACATGATAATACCACATCTTATAGCCAAGCCAATAAGGAATTTGCTGCCTTTTCTTCAGCGACTTTACAACCTCTAGAGGGTCACGAATGCAATATAAGATCTTATCTATTTTCGTGTAGCTTGCCCATGCGCCTATCGTTAAAGAAAATCTTGCATCATTTGCTATAATACTATCATACTTTATAGACAGTTCAATTAGTTTTGATTTGTATCGCTCTGCCCTTTTAAAAATAGTTTTATTGCTTGGGAATGATAGATACATCAATTGTGCAAACCGTATCGATATATTCATAAATAATTTTCGGTCATGGCTAGGAATTAACCAATATTGAGACTTTCCGAAACCGCCAAGAATTATATCGTTATTTAGAGTTAAAATTTCATTATTTTCAAAGTACCCTTTTTCATTCCACTTATCGGCTTGGCGTAATATACCTTCATCCCCAAAATTCTCACCCATTTCATAGAGAAGGTTAGCAGAAAGGGAAGTTCCACTTCTATGCATTCCAGTAAGAATTATCATTTAAATTTTCACACCTTCCTTTTTCACAACGCAATAAACCGAGCTGCCGAATGGGAAATTCATCAGCTGCAAAATTCTATTCTCAAATTTTAAAAGTAAAACAAAAAGGTCATTGATCCGGTGAGGGAGAGGTTTAAGGTCAGATTGTTCCGAAGGAAAGATACGTTTGAAGAATCTTATAATAAGGAGTAGTGGAAACAGAAAAGTATTTCGATACGTAGCTTTCTGAATAATAAACCTTGTCTGACCAAGCTTTTTCACTATTTCTGCACGAGTATATCGTCTTTTTGTGTGTATGAATTTATCATGCGAGCTTTTTAAAAAATTATAGGCTGGCAAATTCAATATTAGAAACCCTTCGTCTCTCAAGACCCGATGAAATTCGGAAAGGGCATTTATGTCATCCCCTACCTGAGTATGATAAATGACATCAAAAGAGATAACTACGTGAAATAAACCATCTTTGTATGGCAGATTTGTCACAGACCCTCGCGTAAGATGCTCGAGATTTCTATGTTTACAGTACTTTAAAGCATCGGGAGAGATATCAAGGCCAACTGCTGTTCCAAACTCCTCAAGCAAAACAAGGTTAGCGCCCGTGCCACAGCCGGCGTCAAGTATATTTAGTCCTTTGCCCTTGAACATGTTTTTCAAAGACAAATGAGCTAAATGTCGTAGACCGACATGCCACCAGAAATTGTCTTCCAGTTTATAGAGTATTTCGTATTCTTGTTGTTCCATTTGTTTGTTACAATTTATAGCATCATCAAACCAGTACAAAATGTCTAAAAGACTTTTTAATTCCGATTACAGTTAATCATCTCCTACCAGCTTAAATTCAGAAAGATCACAAACCACTTATCGCGTCACAAATATACTGCACCTCTGAGTCCTTAAGTTCTGGGTACACTGGAAGAGAAACGGATTCTGTAGCATGGAGTTCTGCATGAGGGAATTTGGATTCTTTTAGTTTCAGATCTTTGTAAGCTTCCTGTAAATGTATGGGAATAGGATAATGAATGATTGTTTCAATACCATTGTCCAGCAAGTTTTGCTGAGTTTCTTCTTGATTTTTAGTTCTAATAACGTAAAGATGATATACATGTTTCGAATAGCCCATTTCAATAGGCTTCTTAATTTCCGAAAGTGCTGTTCCTTGATCATAGATTTTCGCAATCTGTCTTCTTCGCTTGTTCCACCTATCAAGGTGTCGAAGCTTTATTCTAAGAATTGCCGCCTGGATTTCATCTAATCGACTATTGAATCCTTTGATCTTATGATGATAGCGATTTTCTTGACCATAATTACGTAACATGCTTAACCTCTTGGCAAGGTCACTATCATTTGTGACAATCATCCCACCATCACCATAAGCGCCCAAATTCTTGCTAGGATAGAAACTGAAGCACCCAGCATCCCCTAACGACCCGACTTTTTGATTCTTATATTCCGCGCCGTGCGCCTGGCAAGCATCTTCTATCACTTTCAAACCATATCGCTGAGCAATCTCTAAAATTGGATCCATGTCTGCTGGGTGCCCATAAAGGTGAACAGGAATTACCGCTTTGACTTTTCTAGTAGTGGATCGCTTTTTCAGATAGTCTTCTAACTTGCTCGGATCCATACTATAATTGTTGGGGTCAATATCCACAAAGGCTGGTCTAGCACCAGCACAGCTAATGGCAGAAACGGTGGGGACTGCGGTGTTAGGAACAGTAATGACCTCATCACCCGGTTCCACACCACAGGCAACTAAAGAGAGATGTAAAGCCTCTGTCCCTGAACCGACTCCAATTCCATATTTTGCATTGCAATATTTTGCAAATTCTTCTTCAAATGTCCGTAACTCCTCTCCCATAATAAACCAACCTCTCGCCAGTACATTGGAAATTGCTTCATCTATTTCTTCCTTGATTGTCAGATATTGTCTCTTCAAATCTCCAAAAGGTATTTGCATCATCTCTACCAATAATATTTCTTAAATTCTTTATAATATTCGATCGTGCCTCTTAACCCAGCCTCTAGGTTTGTTTTTGGCTCCCATCCCACAATCCTTTTCATCTTGCTAACGTCTGAATAAAAACTACCAGGTTCCTGAGCGGCACGCTCTGAGGTAAATGGAGTAAACTCCCACCGACCACTTTCAGCCACATGAATAATCTTCTCTGCTAACTGCAGAAAGCTGGAAGGATCATTACTCCCTACATTGAACACTTCGCCGTAGGCATCTTCGGAGGTAGCACACATCAAAATTGCGTCGGTGGTATCGTCCACATATAGAAAATCTCTCACAATAGACCCATCCCCGAATACTTTGATGGTGTCATTGTTCAATGCTATACGGATGAACCAGTTTGCCACTCCAAATCGGTTATGCTTCATTTGAGCCCTTTCACCATAGATATTGGTTAGCCTAAGAGTTACACATGCGACTCCATGATTATCGTTGTAAATTCGAAACAACTTCTGGGCTGTGAGGCTCGAAAGCTCATAGATACCCTTTGGGTTTTCCGATGCATCTTCACTCACTGGAAGTTTTACCGATGGACCATATTCCCCACGCGTACCGGTATAAATCACCTTTGCATCTTTGTTATATCTCTTACATGCTTCCAGAAGAACCGCCGAACCTTTTATGTTTATGTCAATATCCGGGAACGGGTCGGTGAGGCTCAAGACATGGTCATTTTGTCCTGCCAGATGAAAAATATAATCTCTACCTCGGACAATATAGTTCATACTATTCTTATCTCTTATGTCGCTAAAATTTATCTCAACCTCATGCTTAACCGGTTCAATGTTAAACTCGTTACCTCCGTGTCCCTCGATCATTGCATCCAATAACGTAACCTTTGCACCTAGTTCAACGAGCTTTATTGCGAGATTACTCCCAATAAAACCTAACCCACCCGTAATTAGGACATCCTTATTCTTGTAGGCGTTCTCAATACTGTCCATCCACTATCCTTTTTTTAAAGCTCCATAAGGAAATTAGCTCATACCCAAGTTTTACTGTAATTATTCCGGTGAAAAAGAGTGCTTAAAGATCAAAAAGTTGTCCCCCACTCCCCCACCGTCTAGTACAACCCTTCAATGAGACTTTGTCTCGCTCGATTCACTAGCGAATCCCTTTATTTCACTGATGATATAATGTGGTCTTCTTTTTGTCTCATCATATATCCTAGCGATATATTCACCGACCAAACCAACTGTAATGAGCTGCACACTTCCGATGAAAGTGATAGCAACAAATAAAGCAGTAAAGCCTGGTACCGCTTGATTACCGAGGATTTTCGGAATTATGGCCTTGAACCCGATGATAAAGCTTAAGAAAGCCATCGTAAAGCCTGCTATTGTTGCTAGTCTTAAAGGAGCGTATGAGAAGGAAAAAATCCCATCCAAAGCAAAGCTAAAATACCTGCCCAAACTGTAACCAGATTTTCCTGAATGTCTTTTAGCCCTTTCGTATTCAATTCCGATTTGCCTGAACCCAACCCAACTACGTAGTCCCCTAAGATATCTATTGGATTCTTGCATCCGATTTATTGCATTAACAACTTTCCGATTGATCACACAGAAATCGCCTGCGTCGAGAGGGACCTCAATTCTTGACAGTCGGCTCATAATCCTGTAAAAAAGGAAATATAAAGCCCTTATAAGAACATTCTCCTTTCTACCTTTGATTATGCCATAAATGACTTCGTATCCATCTTTCATCTTGTCTAAAAATTGTGGCAGAATCTCAGGTGGGTCCTGTAAATCATCATCCATAATTGCCACTGCGTCACCGGTAGCATATGTCAGCCCAGCCGATATGGCAGCCTGAGCCCCGAAATTCCTCGAAAGATTGATGAACTTGACGTGATTGTCCTTACGGTGCAGCTCAGCAATAATTTCCCCAGAGTTATCTCGGCTACCATCGTTGATAAAAATGATCTCATACTCACTACCATAGTTCTGTAATACATGTGTGAGCCTTCTATGTAGTTCTTTAAGGCTCTCCTGAGAGTTATAAACTGGTATTACAGCTGATATCATACATAGAGTTCATATTTAACAATCCAAATTAATATAATCAATAGTTATAGTGAAACCTTGATTAATATATATAATTCGGGAGTGCTAGGCAAGTCATAAAATTTCTTCTATGGAAAAGAGAAGCAAGCTATATCTATCCAAAGCTATTTATTTCCTCTTATCGCTATCTGCTATTTGATCACTCATAAAATCTATACTTAATATATCGTTCACTCCGGTTGGTTCACCTCTTATATGTCTCATAACGTAAGCTTTGTGTTGCTTAGGTTTTTTGCGTTTCAAAGTTAATCCTTCTTCAACATAGAGTCTGTATATCTGATTATAGTCTACCATCCAACCTTCACAACGAAGCAATATATGAAAAGACAGTAGCCGTGACTCACCCTCGAATACGCCAGATCCTTAATGTGCATCCTGAGTATTTCCTGTCTGTCCAGTCACGATTTTTAGTGATAAGTAGATCGTGGCATCATGGCTTCTTCACTCGCTTGTCTCTTACTAACTTCATACCCCTCACAAAGGTAGTCCACTTGTTTACGTTTCCAGACAGGCTTTAGGCTTTTTTCGGAAAATATCCTGCAGCATCGCCCTATCCAAGCTCAGATCCGCCACCAACTGTTTCAACTTCCGGTTATCGCACTCTAATTCCTTCAGCCAGCGCAGCTCCGCTACTCCTATGTCGCCATATCTTCCTATTCCACTGTTAGAATATGACTTCATTGATTCTTAGGTGTCAAAGTTCCGATGTTTATCATGCTGCGTGATTTCCATTAAATTCAGAAAAATGACTCCATCAGGCACTTGATTACCATACTCCTTCCGAGGTATATCATTCAAGAAGAGAAAATCTTCAGTGAGAGACAATAAAAATGGTAGTTGATAGTGCGTGGAGTCCACCTTATTTTAAATCGAATTCTTTCTAATGATAGGGGAAGGTTCAAGGTTTCTAATTAAAGTCAAGTATTTAAAATCTCCTTAAACTTTAGAAGATAAGAAAATTTCTATGGTTTTATGAACATGCATTATTGAAATATTTCTTGTAAGATATTATTATCTGTCATAAAATTACCTACACTTGAAAATATAAAATTATTTAATACTAAATAAAAAGTAAGAGGGAATATATGAAAATAGGCATGTCAAATCTCAAATTACAGCACGATAAATTAAAAAATGAGATTGATTCAGCCTTTCGTGAATTAATGGACAATAGTTCATTTATTCTTGGACCGCAGGTCAGAAAATTTGAAATCGATTTTGAAGCATTCACTAATGCATCCCATTGCATTGGCACGTCTTCGGGAACATCTGCTATTGATGCTGCGTTATTGGCTCTAAATATAGGCTCTGGCGATGAAGTAATATCGGTTCCGTTTACTTTTGCAGCCACGATCGAACCGATTATTTTAGCCGGAGCAACACCGGTATTCGTTGATATTGATCCTGTTTATTTCAATATGGATTATACGAAAATTGATTCCGCTATTACCCCGAACACTAAAGCTATAATGCCCGTTCACCTATATGGACAAATGGCCGATATGGATAAAATATGCGAAATCGCTAAAAAAAATAATCTATATGTTATAGAAGATTCAGCGCAGGCTCAAGGCGCGAGTTTTAATTCGAATCATGCGGGTACAATGGGTGATATAGGAACATTTAGTTTTTTCCCGGGTAAAAATTTGGGAGCTGTGGGCGATGCGGGAGCATGTAT
>SORT01000025.1 GCA_004402895.1 Fidelibacterota bacterium MT.SAG.3
GAATATGAATGTGATGCTTTTAATAAGGGTCAAAATATTCTCCAAATCTTTTGTTCGTATCTAAGTAAAAGTTAAATAGCGTACACAAAAATATCGTTTGTCTCGCGACTAAGCAAGAAAATTATCAATAGGAATTTAATTCATCAAAACTTGAATTAGGTGTGATATCACCTGAAGGTGATGAAAAGATCGGTGTTTGAACGCGCTATTCTTCTTTGATCGAGGAAAAAGTTCCGAAATTCAAGAATATATTATGCTCCCGGCTCCAGCTCCCGTGAGCCGAGCTTATTGTCTAACATAAGCAGCGGTGTAGTTTCATCGCCAATCATCTTCAGTTGCTGCACGACTTCCAAAGCCGATTTTTCCTCTTCCACCTGCTCGTCAATAAACCATTGTAATGCCGATTGAACAGCATAATTGTTCTCTTCACGCGCAAGCGAATAGATGTCATTGATCATCCCCGTCACTTTCCGCTCGTGTTCAAGGGTCTTCGTAAATACATCCAAGGGCGATTCAAACTTCACCGGCGGTGCCTCTACCGACTTCAATTCTACCTTGCCTTCCATATCAGCTATCATATCGAAAATCTTGATAGCGTGCATCACTTCTTCTTCATACTGCGTTCTCATCCACGCAGCCATTCCAAGAAGATTTACCGATTCAAAATATGAAGACATCGATAAATACAGAAATGCAGAGTAATATTCTTTATTTACCTGATCATTGAGCGCTTTTTCGAGTGTTTTGCTTAGCATTTTGGATTTTTCCCTATATAATTCAATTTCTCAAATATTTTTAATTCGTTCTACTAATTTAAGCAACCCTATGTTAAATTACCAGCCGTGACTTATAAGTGTGCTTCGATATTAAATATAAAATTTTTAGTTAATTTACTTTATGATTGAGTGTTCTCTATATAATGAAAGAGAATCAGATGTGTGGGATAGCTTCGTTGAAAGCTCGAACAACGGGACCCTATACCATCTTCGTCGCTTCTTAGGTTATCATCCTCCCGATAGGTTTGAAGATCATTCACTCATGTTTTATAAAAAGGGGAAACTCAGTGCGCTATTCTCCGCCTGCGTTGTTGATATTGATTCCAAGAAAACCTTATTTTCTCACCGCGGCGCTTCCGTAGGCGGATTCGTCCTCGAGGAAGCATCAAGTTTCAAAGATGCGTTCGATCTGACTAAATCGCTCATTAACCACTCTAAAAACAATCATTTTGATAAAATAATCCTTACTCTGCCTCCTATTATATATCTTACCAGGCTTTCTAATAATATCGATTTTGCGCTTCTTCAGAACGGCTTTTCTTATCTTAAAAGAGAAGCGTCGAGCGTGCTTTCTCTGAAACCTACCTTGGAGGCAAACCTGAAGAATTTCCGCTCTGAAGCGAGAACGGCATTCAGGCGCGCCGTTAAACTCGGAGTCGAAGTCAAGGAATCGGAAGATTTTAAGGGTTTTTATAAGATTCTTGAAGCAAACCTTTGGGCGAGGCACGGAGTAACTCCTACGCACACTGTCGCTGAGCTCAAAAAGCTGAAGAGGCTCTTTCCTGACCGTATTGTACTGCTCGGCGCATTTGCAGAAGGTAAAATGATAGCGGGTGTAGTTCTGTTTGAGGCGAATCCGAAAGTAATTGTAGCATTTTATATTAGCCACGATGAAAAATATCAAAAATACAGAGCGGTCAATTTGCTCTTTCACGATATAATCAAACGAGCTATAGAACGTGATTTCAAATTCCTTGATTTTGGAATTTTCACTGTTGATATGGAGCCGAATTGGGGATTGGGAAGATTTAAGGAAAGCTTCGGAGCAAGTGGATTATTTCGTGACGTTATGGAGCTCGACCTTTAGAGGATGATGACATCTCTTTTATGAACGACACTGATACCCAAAAAATAAAAGAGCATCTTCCATATTTACTCTCTCTATTAGTCTTGGCTCTACTGCCGCGGATATATTTCGCAACCCCGTATCTTTTTGACGGAGACCCCGTAAATTACTATCTCGGCGCTAAAAATCTTCTTGAAGGAAATGGTTACATTGCCATGGGAGTTCCGGTTATCTGGCCAGTTGGGTACAGTCTTACGATGGTTCCGTTTCTTATTATCTGGAACAGCCCCTTAGCAGGTGTTATCTCAAGCGTTACTGCTTCTCTTTTTGCGGTTCTTGCTCTTTACACTTTAGGCTGCCGACTCTTTTCACGTCGGACAGGATTTATTGCCGCCCTGTTACTTGCATTCTCCGAGTCCTATTTATTTAATTCCGTGAATATCGCCTCTGATACCCATGCGTTACTCTTCATTCTGCTGGCTGCAATACAGATTCAGAAGATCAATTCCGAATCAAACTGGATTCCATATCTCCTCTCCGGAATGTTTATCGGAGTTGCAACCCTAATGAGATATCCGGCAGGTGTCTTCTTTTTACTTCCATTTGTCTTGACCGCAGTAAAATATCTGAATAAAGAAAAAGCGTTTAGCAAAAAAAACATTGCGGGAGAATTTAGGTGGATAACGGTTTATTCAATAGCGTTCTTGTTGCCTTTATCCATTCAGGTTTATTTAAACATAGAATATTGGAACAGCATCTTCCCTATTAATTACACCCTCGTAAATGAACCGATATTAACATTTTCTATCATGAAATACCCTCTAAACTTCATGCGCCTCATATATAGAATCGTATCTACATCTGATTTTTACACTCCTGGTGGTGTTCTCATCTTAATTTTGGGGTTTGTTAATCTAAAAAAGAATGATGCCACATTAAATTTTCTAATCATACTTGCTGTTCTTGGAGCAATTCCCCTTATTGGCTTTAATGTCAAGCCAAGATTAATAATACCTTTACTCCCGCCCATATTCTTAATAATGGCTTCCGGGCTAAACTATGTTCTCAAGTTTTTGGATGAAAACTTTTTTATCAGAATAAAAAGCATACTTATCAAAAGGCTAATAACAGCATCCGTCGTAACCATTATTTTTATGCCTCACCTTGTTTTTTCATTTAGAATAGCCGAATTTAACAAGATGGAATCTCAAGCAGCGAAAGAAGCTTTTACCTGGGTACGTGATCATACGCCGGGGAGTTCCGTTGTTATCACTCAATCACCTTACTATGGCCATTTTAACATCTGGGAGGCGACGGGGCAGGATGTGTGGGCGGCTAAATACTACTCTGAGAGAAAAATGTTTCCTGTTTTTGGTAACATCGATTCTATACTCAGCGAGAACTCTTACGTCTTTGCTGTTATCAATGATTATTGGCAGTCGGCTGAGAACGCCCGAATGATGTACAGTAAGAGAAATATTGACTCTGTTAACAGTATGTTCAATAATTATGACCTCGCTGCAGTTAAAACAATTGATTCGGAGGAGAACTACCTTCTTTGGAAACTGGCAACTTTGACGTTTCACCCTGACGTCTATTTTATTCGCCATCACAAATTTACGGTTTACCATGTTAAAAACAGAGATTGATGGGCAAGGAATCTCAAACAAATCTTTCTAAAAACATCCTGGAGCTCTCGAAACACTCCTTCATTTACGGAGTAGGAGTACTCAGCAGACTTTCATCATTTATCTTACTGCCGATTCACACGGCATACCTTTCTCAGCATGATTACGGCATATTGATATTGTTACTCTCTTTCATCGGCATCGCCACCGTATTCACTACTTACGGACTCAACGTTTCGTTTTTGCGGTGGTATGTGCCTGAAACTGATGAGGAGGAACGAAAGCGGATATTCAGCATCTGTTATTACGGGGTCGCCGGAATGACCCTTCTACTCACGGTAATAATACTGACCTCTTCAACATCTTTAGCATCAGCTCTGCTCCGTGACACCGGCTACAAACCGATGTTTATGATGGCAGGGTTGATACTTCTCATGGATTCATTGTTCCACTTCCCTCAAATGCTCCTTCAGGCACGGAAAAATTCATTCGGTTATATCGGAGTTGTCTTCCTTAATGTAACACTGAATCTTGGATTGAGTTGGTATTTCATCGTGAACCTTGGATTCGGTATTAACGGGGTTTTATATTCCGCGTTGATCGCCGGATTTGCGGCTTTTTTGGTAACGATTCCGCTTGTACTGAAACACCTCAAACTCTACTTCTCTATTGAAAAGTACAAAGAGTTCGTAAAATACGGAATTCCGTATGTTGCAAACTTTCTCTTTGTGGTACTGATAGATCTCAGTGACCGGTTTCTACTCGAACGATTTATAGACGCGGAAAAAGTTGCTTTATACTCCGCTAACTATAAGTTAGGAGCGGCGATGGCGATCGTGGTGAACGCATTCAGGCTCGCATGGCACCCTTTCTTTTTATCATTAAGCAATTCCCCCGATGCCAAACGCACTTTCGGAAGAGTGTTCTCATACTTTTTCTTACTCTCATGCGGACTCTTCCTGTTCATCTCCATATTTATAAACGATATCGTGAGAGTCAATGTCGGCGGTTTCCATCTGATAGCGGAAAAATATTGGGAAGGAACGTTCATAATCCCATGGATTCTGTTTTCCTATCTGATCTCCGGCGCATATATTATTTTCGCCGCAGGTATTCATATTCAGAAAAAAACACAATACACCCCGCTATTCACAGGAGCGGGCTTACTGACCAATATCGTTGCGAACATTATCTTGATACCGATCTTGGGCATTTACGGAGCCGCGATATCAACCGTTCTCGGTTATGGAGTTATGACCATTATTCAGTACTTTACTGTACAGAAATTCTATTATGTTAAATATGAATTCGACCGGATTATAAAAGTGCTCGCTTCAACAGCTATCGTCTTTTCAACATATAGAATTTTCTTTTACGATTCAAATTTCGTTGTCAAATCAGCTATCCTTTTGGCATATCCAGTTCTTCTTTATCTGTTCCGGTTCTACCTGAAATCCGAATGGAATGAGATCAAAAATTTAAGTCTGAAACTACTCGGCAGGAAAAATCAGAGTTGAAAATACTTTATATTTCCCCGGAGCATACAGTCGGCGCTCTTTCTCTTTGGAAAAAGGAACATGAAAAACGAGGCAATGAATGCCGATATGTTACACTTTACCGTTCAGCAAGTGGTTATGAAGAAGATATCTGCCTCGATCTACCGTTAGTTTCCTCCAGAAAGATTTACAACACTCTTCGAAATTTCGCGTATCGTTCTCATGGCGAACACGGAAGCGCTACGGTAAAAGAGGGTTTCCCTCCGGTATGGCATCCCTCGAACATGGTAGAATCACTCTTTTTTAAGATGAGGGAATTCATCTGGAGCCGCCATGTGGAGAGAGCCATCATGAAGTACGGATTATCCGATTTTGACATCTATCAACTCGAATGGGGAATGGAGTTTTATAGAGACGGCAGATTTATCAATGAAATGAAAAATAACGGAAAGCATATTGTTTGCACCTATCATGGACAGGATATGCGAAACCGCGGAGTTATACCGGCTATTGATGCACTGAGCGATCTTAATCTCACGAGTGAACTCGATCTCATGCAGAAACATCCTGATATCAATTATCTCTTTCTACCCTTTGACACATCTGAATATGCGCCGAGAAGAGAGCCTAACGAATTGATAACCGTGTCTCACGCTACTCGTAACCGTAGAGCGAAAGGGTCTGATGATATTCTGCGGATTTGCACAGAATTAGAAAAGGAAGGTAAGATAAAATTTATCTTTATTGAGGATAGACCGCATTCCGAAGTCCTGGAGGCGAAAGCCGAGAGCGATATATATATCGATCAGATAACCGATATCGGCTGGGGTTACGGCATGAACAGTGTTGAAGCTTTGTCTATGGGCGCTGTCTGCTTCACAAAGATGAACGAGGAGTATTTGAATTTCATCCCCGATCATCCTTTTGTGAATGTTTCGCCGGATAATCTTAAATCTGAATTAACCGGTCTGATCGATGACAGGGAAAAATTAAAAGAAAAAATGATAGAAAGCAGAGACTGGGTGGTGAAACAGCATGATATCGCCGGCGTTATGGACAAGCTCTATGAATATTACAGAAAAATAGGTATTGATGTATGACACAAACCGGTTCTGAAGATCGGTCTCAAATAACCATTATCGTCTTAACGAAAGCTATAATGTTAGAAAATTACGACCGGATAAAAGAACTTCTTGATCTGATCCCAGGAAGAAAATGGTCACGGGAAGAAATAATAGCGGACAGACCGATGAAATGGGATTACAGTCTTATAGCGATGGATAATGAAAAAATAGTTGGAGTATGGATAATTTCAAAAAAAGGAGATTCTCGACACCATCATATGACTACGGTGGATGAAGCATACCGAAGAGCAGGGATTGGAAGTAAGATGACACGTGTAAGCGCAACCGGAGCGAAAGAATTGGGCGAGAAATTTTTGACATCTAAGGTCGAGGAAGGAAATGATATGTCCCTGAATTTTCATCTGAAGCTCGGGCTCACTGTCTACAGCGAAGAATTCAACGAAGAAGAGGGTGTGAAATACATTCTCCTCCGGGCTGCGCCTGAGAAGATTCTCGATAAATTGGACAAAGATAAATGAAGTTAGCTATACACCAACCTAATTACCTCCCTTGGCCCGGCTATTTTCACAAGATGGAATCTGCTGATGTTTTTCTTATTTTGGACACTGTCCAGTACGTTAAATTTGAGTACGATAACAGATGCAAGATCAAAACTCCAAGGGGCGAGCAATGGCTTACGGTTCCGGTTGGCTTGCAAAAATCAGGTACTCTGACAAGAGATGTGAATCTGCCTGACGGCGCTGAATGGAAACTAATTCAAAAAAGAGCAATTTTAAATAACTATTCTAAAACCCTCTATTACAAGGATTACCGTTCAGAAATCAATGAGATATTTGATACTGGTTGGAAAAAATTATCTGACCTGAATATCAAGCTCATTCATGCAGTTAGAGAATGGCTTGGAATAGATACACCCTTAAAATTTGCATCAGAGCTCCCTGAAAGTACATTAAAAGGAACAGGATTAATACTTTCATACTGTCAAGAATTGGGTGTAGATGTTTATCTTTCAGGGGCGGGAGGTAAAAATTATCTTGAACAGGAACAATTTAAGAACAATAATATCAAATTGGAATTTCAAGATTTTACACCGATAGTCTATCCGCAAAGGTTTGGAGATTTTATACATAACTTAAGTGTCATTGATTTACTATTTAACTGCGGCAAGGAGAGCTTGTCACGAATTATGGGGAAATACAAAAATGAATAGAGCAGATTTTGATAATTGCGGCTTTACCCATTCGCATTATAAGACGTGCATTCAATACGCCCTCGAATGCGGATATAGTTTTCTTCGAATGAAAGATGCCCTGAACGAGCCGAAGGAAGAGAAAGTTATTCTAATGCGGCATGACGAAGATCTTTCTTTGCCGACGGCATATAATCTTGCGAAGATTGAAGGAGACCTTGGAATAAAAGCCACATACTTTATAAGGCTACACGCCAAAAATTACAATTTGCTCTCTCAGGAATCTTATTCCATAGTGCATAAAATTATTGAGATAGGTCATGAAATCGGATTTCATTACGAACTTCATACCCATCCGGCTCTACTTCCCAGAGAGAAAGAAATATTTGAGCATTCTAAAGCTTTAATGGAATCTCTTTTAGGTGAGGAGATAACGGGAATGAGCTATCATGAACCCGCAAGATTCATGAAAGAGGATGATAAACGAGAACTTCCTCCCGGTATTCAATATGAAGCTTACGAAGATCGCTTCATGGACAATTATAAGTATATTTCCGACAGCTCGGCCCATTGGAGAGAAGGATGCATGTGTCAACACATCGGCAATGAAGACAAATTGTACATTCTTACTCATGGGTTTTGGTGGTTCGATAAAAGCCCGGTAGAAAATTACTGAGATGCTTAGAGCTTCTGTCATTCTGCCGACCTACAACAATATTTCTACTATTGAACGGTTGCTCAATTCATTAAAAAAACAATCAATGCCTTCAAATGAATTCGAGATTATTGCAGTCGACGGCGGCTCAACTGACGGTACGATAGAATATTTGGAATCAGTACGATTTGAATGCTCTTTTAAACTTATCAAGCAGGAAAAAAATCTCGGAATCGGTTCAGCTAGAAATTGTGGAATTGATGCTGCCGAAAGCGAGATTCTAATATTCATCGATTGTGACATGGAGGTAGAAGAAGAATGGGCGGAAAAACACACCGTCCCGATAGAAGAGGGGAAATGGGATGGGGCTGTGGGGAATGTGCGTCATGATGCCAAGGAAAGAACCAAGTTCATTCAGTACTTGGACAGAGCGAACCGAGGCGCTAAGGGTTACCTGAAGGGGAATCAACTGAACCATCGTTATTTTCAGTATTGGAACAGTTCCATAAGGAAAGAACTCCTGACTAAAGTTGGAGGATTCGATGAGAAAATTGACCTCTGGGGTGGAGAAGAACTCGAACTCATGGTGCGGGTAGAAAATCAAGAAAAGGTCAGACTCCGCTACAATCCTGACGCTAAAGCAATCCATCATCAAGATCGGACTCTTGACGAAACATCTGTTCTTCTTGAGAAATTCGGCGCCAAAGTTGTGCCATACCTCGTTAAGAAGCATCCATTTTTGGCGAAGGAATTCAAGACCAACTATTTAGATAATCCCATAAGCAGAAAAGCATTGACGGTTTCTTTTTTTAACCCGATATTTTTCCAGATGGTTAAAACAACTTATAAATTTATGCCGAGAGCTCTTGCTTTTCCTGCAATTAAATATATGCTCGGCTATAGCGTTTTTAAGGGTTATCTTTCCAACCTCATACGACACGCCGATTAAATTGAATGGAACCGATGAACTTAACCTTACCTGAAGAATCTCAAAGTCAAGTCCTCAAGATAAACCTGTCGAAAAATACTATTTCGGATTTTTATAAATCAGTTTTGGAAGATTTGCCTGCAAACGGCGATGACGGCGTTCTTCTATATAAAAGTTTTGATTTTGAATCAAGAAGACAAGAAATCATAAACTTTATTCAAAGCACTAACTTTAAAAATATTACGATCCTGAATGGTTCACCGGAGTCAATGGAAAATTCTACCCGGCAAAATATTAATCTGACCGAAACAAGTGAGTTAAGAAATTATTCGTTTTTGATCATTTCAAGTCCGAAAATCAACTATGCCGTAATATCCACAATCACTGATGATGATATACAGCTGCTCAATCCTTCAACGTCGACTATTATCACTCAATCTCCCAATGTCATTGATTTTTATTGGCGGAAGATCTCGGAACAAGTTGGAATTTCTTACTCGGATATTGTGATACATAATCCCGAAAACATGGTATTAGCCAGTGAAAAAGTTGTTTTTGATGTCATTTCAAAACTTGACAGCTCACGGGTGGTTTCGGACAGAAGAGTATTCGAGCTCTCTTCCCTTTTACGATTTTTGAACAGTATTTCAGGAAGATTTGTAGAAAATGAATTTCTTCATGAGGTCGGTAAAAAACTGATCGAACTAACCGAAGCGCCGGTAGGATTGATTCAATCACAAGATCTTGAGACGGATGAATTAAAAACTCTCCTTTTTTGGGAGGGTTTTGAAATATTTATCGGGGAAGATTTGTCTGAGATGGACTTCCCGTGTAAAAACTACATCGACACGCTGCAGGAAGAAAAACCTATACTGTTCAACCTTGATGATGAAAAATCCCCTTTTCTCGAGCCGGAAAATCTGACAAGTCTGAATGTCTCAAACGGGATTTTATATCCTCTCCATGGTCCGGAAAGAATTAGAGGTTCGTTGATCCTGCTTTTTCCAGAAACAAAAACAAAAACCGAAATGAACCATCAATATTTCGATGAGATTGCAGCAGCTGTTTCCATAGGCTTTAAACAGCTCATTTCACATCAAAAAATTCACAAAGAAGCAATCACTGATGGTCTGACAGGGTTATATAACCATCGATTTTTCGTGGAGCAACTCTCAAAAGAAATGGAACGGTCTCGAAGATATCAAAGCCCACTCGGACTTCTAATGATCGATATAGATAATTTCAAAAATTACAATGATACAAATGGTCATTTAGCCGGAGACGATCTTTTGAAACGAATCGCTGAAATCTTTAAAGGAACTGTGCGAAGGACTGATTATGTGACTCGCTACGGAGGAGAGGAGTTCGCAATTATTTTACCTGAAACTAATCTTGAGAGCTCTCAACCTGTAGCCGAGAAGATTCGAAGAGCAATAGAAAAGGAAATTTTTGATAATCAGGAGGCTCAACCCGGAGGGAATTTGACAATCAGTCTCGGAGTCTCCGAACGCGATAATGAATTTAATCAGCCTGATGAATTTGTTAAGAGCGCAGACATGGCATTATACAAAGCGAAAGAAACCGGTAGGAATAAAGTCTGTTTAGCCGGTAAGAACTGAGCCTCCGTTTACATTTAACGATATTCCCGTAATATATGAAGCATCATCAGAAGCCAGAAAAAGAACTGCTGCCGCGCAGTCTTCAGGTTTTCCTATTCTTCTAAGCGGAATTGTTTCTGCAATTACCAAATCGCTGCCTCCCCGAAAGACTTCTGCTGTCATATCCGTGTATGTCCAGCCGGGACAGACGGAATTCACCCTTATCCCCTTAGGGCCCAACTCCGAAGCGAGCGACTTGGTTAAGGAGTTTATCGCTCCCTTGCTCGCCGCATAATGAGAGTGAAATGCCTCCCCTCTTTGTGCTGCGGTCGAAGAAATATTTATAATTGAACCACTCCCCTGTTTTATCATAGTAGGAACTACTGCTCTGATGCAGTTAAGCGAACCGTTAAAATTTATGGACATCGTTTCGTCGGCGACCGCATCTGACATCATCTCTATCGGAGATTCGTTCCAGATTGCTGCATTATTCACCAATATATCTATTTTACTCCAACTCTCTAATGCCAGGGTTACCATTTCTTGTACTGAACTCATATCGGTAACGTCCGCCTTCACAGCTATGGCATCCCCACCATTCTTTTCTATATCTTCAACGACCGATGACGCCGATTCTGAATTGCTGACATAGTTGACCAAGACTTTTGCCCCTTGTGCGGCTGCGGAAAGGCATATTGACGCGCCTATGCCCCTTGAGCCACCCGTCACTATCATCACCTTATTTTTTAAGTCGATCAAAGGGATTAACTCATATCCCTTTTATCTTTTGAAATTACTTTGCTTGCTTCTTCAAGCCTTTGTTTCTCTTCTTCGGTGAGATTTTCATATCCTACTTCGTTGATCCGGTCTAAGATCATATCCACTTCATGTCTTATGTTATCGTAGCTTTTTCGTACGCGTTCAGCTTTTTTTACTTCATGTTTTATCTTAAAATTACTCAACGAATCGCTTAGATTGGAGATTCTCACATTCGACTTCATATATAAAAAGCCGATGGCCATCCCCGATAGATGCGTGAGATGACTAACAGCGCTTCCGGTATCGGTCAAGCTGCTTATGAATGCAATACCGCCAATGAATAAAACGAAATATTTTACTTTTATAGGGATCAAGAAATAAAGATATATGACCCTGTTAGGAAACATCATTCCATAAGCGAGAAGTACTCCGTAAATAGCGCCAGATGCTCCGACTATCGGGATTGTGCTGTCTAACGAGAACAGAGCTGTTAGGATACCCGAACCTACGCCGGTAATGAAATAAAATCCTAAAAATTCTCTCCTGCCCCAATAACGCTCTATCTCACTTCCGAACATCCATAATACCAACATGTTGATAAACAGATGCCATATCCCTCCATGAAGAAACAAATAAGTGAAGGGCTGCCAGATGTACAGATTGCTCCATAGATATTTAGGAACAAGCCCGAAGAACATATTGAATGTTGATTCTAATTCTAACAGCGTTTCAAGAAAAAAGACTGATACGTTTGCTACGATAAGTATTTTTATTGCGGAAGATACTCCACCGCCAAAATACATCATTCTTTCTGTAGAGCGATATTCCATTTATTTTGTCAATCCATTCACCATAAGGCGCCTTATCACAAGATAACAATTATCTGATAATCCGCAATAAGGAAGAGTAAGTTCTTATCAGTGCTTTCTAATTTTTATTAACTAGTTCATTCACAAAACTAAGCGCTTTTGTTTGTTTCATACCCTCGATATGATATTCAAAATATTTCTCAAAGAAGCGATTCATCTTCTTAAAAGTACCTCGTGTAAACTGTTCGGCATTCATTTCATTAAGATCAACATCCTTGATTTTCTCAAAGAGTTTCAGGGCTGGGCCTTTTAATCTATTTTCTTTTCCGATACCCTCGGGATTATCGATATTTATTTCAAAACCGATCTGACGCAGCAGGCTGATCTCGAAATACCACAAAATAAGGAGATCGTAATCACTATCGTTGAGAGCGCGTAGCGAATCGTTCAGCAGTGCAAACAGATTCTCGTTTGATTCGGATTCCGAAACCACGCTGTCAATGAGATTCAGAATCGCAAATGCAACCGCAACTTTCCTGATACTACTGATGATCGAAGAATTAGAACGCATAGGGTCAACCTCCGATAACATTTGAAGATCCCTGCTCTCTTTGTGGTAATAAACTACCGATACATAAGTCGCCGGCTCAAGAGACCCGACAAACTTACTTTTAGGATTACGGGCGCCCTTTGCGATAAGACTGACTTTCCCGTATTCTTTCGTATAAAGAGTAACTATCAGGCTGGTCTCACTGTACTTGATCCGTCGGAGAATTATGCCTTCAGCCTTGAGAATCGGCACTACATCTCCTGATCGACCGGCTCGATACCATAACTTGAAGGATATTTACGCCAGAGAGATGAATTCGATTCTGACGGTTTCACCCACTCCGCTTTCCACAAATACCAGCATAAAGCGGCAATAGCAACCGCCGATATAAGGCTCCCCTCTGCGCCGAACTCACCACCACTTAATAATTCAGGCCCTTGAGGTGATGACACCAAAAAGCTGTTAGTGATATCCATTCCGCTGACGTTCATTCCCCAAAGAGGACCTTGTGTCCAATTCCATGCGATGTGCAAACCTATCGGCATCCATAGAGAAAGTGTTTTTATGTAAGCGATGCTAAGCAACATACCTGCCAAAAAGATGTTTAGTGCGCCTCCGGCAGAAAAATTTGGATTGGACATATGCATTATGGAAAATGCCAAGCTTAAGATAATCGCAGCTATCCACTTGTTTGAGCCTTCAATCAACGCTTGAAATACGTATCCTCGCGTCATGAGCTCTTCTACAATTCCCACCAATATGAATAGAAGCAAAAACAGTAACATGGAAAATGCAACTGTTGAATTCATGGCTCCGGCTGTTACTTCTGCCAATCCCGTTATCCAGAAGACTAAAAACAACAGTGTCAATAAGCCAAAACCCATTCCCAATCCGATAGAGAGCTCCTTTAACCAGCCCTCGGAAAAGTTGATGCCGATCAATCCAAATGGTCTTTTGTCTACCCATTTGAGCACGACATACGCCGTTAAAAGAAATGAAATAGTTATGAACAGATATTGTATTAGCATTGATGGAGTTGCAAATCCTTCAGATTCAGGAAGATAATTATCTATGAACCGATGCAAATATCTAAAGGGAAATGATGACAGCAGACCAACAATCAGTAAATAGATAATCATTCGCCATCCCGCTCGGATATGCCCGAACTTATTTATAAAAGTTTGTTTTAGCTTGGTTGGTTTTACAGGATCTTGATCGTTATTTTCTTCTGACGGTTCATTATCAGCTGTTTCGGTAATATCATTCATAAGTACCTCCTTTAATTTCTTAACTGATGATACGGCTTGAATTCTATTTTGTTACATAGGCTAATAAGATTTTGCGAATACAACCATCGTCTCTGACTCTTTTCCGCACTTTATGCAGCTTCCCTTCTCTCCGGGTTGCTCGAAAGGAATGACCCTGATTGTGGCTTTTGTCTCTTCCTGCACTTCTTGTTCGCATTCGGGAGAACCACACCAGTGCGATTCCGCAAAACCTCCACCGGATTTATAAAACTCCTTAAAATCATCGTATGAGCTGATTTTCTTAGTGTTGTCCGCCATAAAAGCCTTTGCCTTTTCAAACAGGTCTTTTTGAATCGTGTCAAGAATTTTACGGCTCTCTTCACCAATACCTTCAACTGGTTTTATAACCTTTTCGCTCAGGTCTCTTCTTACCATGACGAGTTGGTTTTCTTTTACATCTCTCGGGCCGACCTCTATACGAAGAGGAATTCCTTTGAGTTCCCACTCATTGAATTTCCATCCCGGTGTATAATTTTTTCTATCATCTACTTTATAGGTTACTCCGGCCGATTTGAGCGATCCTTCTATCTTGCCCAAGAATTCCCTAACTTCAGTTTCTTCTTCATCTGATTTCCATATTGGAATAATTATCAGCTCGAACGGTGATAGTTTCGGCGGCAATACCAGACCTTTGTTATCGCTGTGTGTCATTACAAGCGCCCCAATGAGTCGCGTGCTCACTCCCCAGCTGGTGGCGTAAACATATTCTTCCTTATTCTCTTCGCTTTGGAATTTTACGTCAAACGCCTTCGCGAAATTTTGTCCTAAATAGTGACTGGTGCCCGCTTGCAACGCCTTTTTATCGCCCATCATCGCCTCTATAGCATAGGTTGCGACTGCACCGGCAAACTTCTGAGATTCTGATTTCTTTCCTGTGAGAACGGGCATCGCCATAAACTCTTCAGTAAAAGTCTTATATACGTTGAGCATCCTCAGAGTTTCTTCTTCAGCCTCCTCTGCGGTCGCATGAGCCGTGTGCCCTTCCTGCCAGAGAAACTCGGTTGTTCTAAGGAATAGCCGCGTCCGCATCTCCCACCGTATTATGTTCGCCCATTGATTTATCAGCAGCGGTAAGTCTCTGTATGAATGTATCCAGTCTTTGTACATCGACCAGATGATAGTTTCTGAAGTGGGACGGAGTATCAACGGCTCCTCTAATTCTTTTCCGCCTCCATGCGTTACCACGGCTAATTCAGGTGAAAACCCCTTCACATGTTCCGCTTCTTTTTTTATGAAGCTTTCGGGAATAAGCATAGGGAAATACGCATTTTCATGACCCGTAGCTTTGAACATTACATCCAAAGCATCTCGCATTTTCTCCCATATAGCGTATCCATGCGGTCTGATAACCATACATCCTTTTACCGGCGCATAATCTGCCAATTCTGATTTCAGTATCAGTTCATTGTACCAGGCAGAATAATCTGTTTC
This sequence comes from Fidelibacterota bacterium MT.SAG.3, assembly GCA_004402895.1. Taxonomy (GTDB): domain Bacteria; phylum Fidelibacterota; class SORT01; order SORT01; family SORT01; genus SORT01. The sequence continues at coordinate 15,278 of SORT01000025.1, forward strand.
TTTGCCGGTTATCCCTTTTGACATCGTTTCTCCTGAACGAGCTTATGCTTCTTGGTATGTTCGTTACTCTACTTTATCTATAAGCGGTAAGTTTACTCAATTAAATGTTTTATATCAAATGAAAGTAATAACAAGCGGGATTGGTCAAAATCAAAAAAATTGCCTCTTAATAAATTCATATCTAATTTGGATTTGGAAAGATGTTCCTTACTAATTATTAGAACACTTTACTGCAATTATTTTCACGATTTAACATTGGGTAAATATTGAGTTCGGAGCTTAGAGAAAAACTTCTTAAAATCATTGTTGTTCTAATATCTACTTACCTTTTCCTCTTAGGAATTAAACTTCTCGGCCATTCCTTTAAGTTGTTTGGCGAAGGCTTTGCCGAAGCGATGTTGCAGATGACATCAAATCCTCTTGCCGGATTATTGATGGGTATTGTCGCAACAAGCCTCATTCAAAGTTCGTCAACGACGACTTCTATAGTTGTAGGACTCGTAGCGGGGGATGCGCTGACACTGCCCAACGCCATCCCGATTGTCATGGGGGCGAATATAGGTACTACAATAACAAATACGCTTGTTTCTTTGGGACACATTGCCAACAAGGTCGAGTTTAAACGAGCTTTTTCGGCGAGCGTTGTTCATGATTTCTTCAATATATGTGCAGTGCTTCTTTTTTTCCCCCTTGAGATGAAATTTCACTTTATCCAAAAATCAGCGGTTATTCTTCAAGAGGGGTTTTCGGTTGCCGGAGGCATGACTTTTTTTAATCCGTTAAAATTCGTTCTTAATCCGGCTATTCAATTTATTGATAGACTATTCGAAAACCTTCCTTATGCAAGTATCCTTCTTATGATATTCTCATTTATTTTGATGTTCGGAGCCCTTTCCTACATAATTAAAACTATGAGATCATTGGTTTTAAATAAATTAGAAATCATTATTAATAGTTATCTATTTAAAAATGATATATCCGGATTTGTATTTGGAATACTGATGACAATTTTTGTACAGAGTAGTTCCGTCACCACTTCAATCATAATTCCTTTAGCCGGCGCTGGATTTGTAACCGTAAGGCAAATATTTCCATATACCTTGGGCGCTAATATCGGTACAACTGTAACCGCTATCCTTGCAGCTCTGGCAACCCAAAATGTCGTGGCGGTAACCGTGGCATTTTCCCATTTGATTTTTAACATATTCGGAATAGTTGTATTCTATCCACTAAGAGCATTGCCTATCTTTCTTTCTATATTTATAGCAGAAAAAGCGTCTGCCTCAACAAGAAGTCTTTTGGTAATTGTGGTCGTCTATATTCTACTTCATTTTATCCCTATAGCTTTTCTCTTCTTTTAACAAATGGATATAGTATTGACCTCTATAACTCTAAAATGTTTAATTCTCACAGAAAGGTGAAATCATGTGGAAAAATTTAATCGGACTCTGGTCATCAGATGCGCTACTCAAACAAGCATGGGATCAATCTCTTGATATGCTCGAACTGTCTGGGCAGTTTTTTTCGGAAGCTTTAATATCGCTTCGAGGCGGAGAAAATGAGAGCCAACTTAAAAAACTCAAACTAAGGGATAAAGAAATAAACCAATATCAGCAGGATGTCCGGAAAAAGGTTGTTACATATTTCTCAGCCCACCAAGAAGGAGCGGATATTCACACGGGACTGGTACTCCTGAACATCGTAATCGATATTGAAAGACTTGGAGATTATACCAAGAATATCCTTGATCTTGCCATCAGCTACAAAAAACGGTTAGTGTCTGAAGATATATCTGAAGAGTTAAAGTCAATTGAAGAAGAAATATTGAAACGGTTTGAAAAAACGAAAAAGGCTCTTCAAACTCAGGACGCTAATGCGGCAAATTCCCTGCTTAAAACTTATCGGGAAGACGTTTCGAGGTCATCTGATAAAATCGTCGACGAAATTTTATCCGGTGAGCAAGATTATGGGTCGAGCGATAAAGCCGCGGCTATCGCACTTTATACAAGATACTTGAAAAGATTAGGGAGCCATTTGAAAAATATGACATCTACGATAGTAAATCCTTATAATACGATCGGATACATAGACTGAGCGTTAATAACATCTAAGTAACTTTTCTTCTCATCGGTTTATCTTTGTAGACAATTGCTGTTCCGCTGACGCAAACCATGAGCATATTTGTTCCACCGGAACCGATCACTTCATAATCCAAATCGACAGCAATAACGGCATTCCCTCCAAGATCCTTAGCCTGTCGTTTCATTTCAGATATTGCTATATCCTTTGCTTTCCTTAATTCTCCCTCATATGCAGCAGAGCGTCCTCCGACAATATCACGGATGCTCGCGAATAGATCTTTGAATATGTTCGCTCCCATTATCGCCTCTCCGCTCACCAACCCGATATACTTTACTATTTTCTTCCCTTCTATGGTAGGTGTAGTTAATACTATCATTAATTTGCTCCATTTGGTAATTAGACTATTTAAAATATAGAAGCTGAATATTTAAATAAATAAGAGTTTTTATTCAATTTTCGTCATTTCGGTCAGAGTAAACAGCTTGCATCGAGAGAGCTCCCTCTATACTTTCCATTACATTTTTTATTATGAATATATCGCAAAACAGCAAAACCTATCTGATAATCTCTGTTGGGTTGGTTTCCATATCTACTGCTTCACTCTTGATCCGATGGGCTGAAGAGGTACCAACCTTAATAATAGCAGCATACAGGCTGTCAGTCGCCGCCCTGATATTAACGGGGATATCCTTGAAGCAAAAATCAATACTGTATGATCTGAGCAACCATAAAGAGCTCCTTCTCACTCTTGCTGCAGGGGTGGCGTTATCATTGCATTTTATTTTCTGGATAGAATCACTCCGCTTGACGAGTGTTGCCAGCTCTGTAGTGCTTGTTCTCACTTCTCCGATCTGGACGGCTCTCATTTCTCATTTTTTCTTAAAAGAAACGCTCGAACCGAATCAATTATATGGTATTCTTGTCGCGATCATCGGTGTATCACTGATCGCTTTTAGTGGAACAGCTGTCGGCAGCTCAGCATCTGAGGGAAATCTTTTAGCGCTCTTGGGTGGAGTTATGGCTGGTATATATTTGTCGTTAGGGAGAATTTTGAGAAGAAACAAAGGCACTATCGCATACTCCGGCAGCGTTTATCTCACTGCCGCGGTGATTTTGGTGCTGATGGCTGTTATTTCCGGAAGAGAATTGACCGGATATTCCTTCAACATGTATATCCTGCTTCTAATGATAGGAATCATCCCACAGCTCATAGGACATACATCATTTAATTGGGCGTTAAAACACAGCTCTGCGGTAAGTGTATCGGTACTGATGTTAGGCGAACCCGTGGGCGCAACATTGCTCGCAGCGTTGTTTCTTCGGGAGATTCCGTCCGGCGGCGAATTGTTCGGAGGAGGAATTTTATTGACAGGAATTTACTTAAGCACGAAACAGATTAGAGGTGAAAATGTTTAAAATACTTTATTTATTGATATTCAGCTTTGTGGCATTCGGCTGCGCTAAAGAGAATGCAGACCGTATTTTCGTCAACACATCAATTTACACACTGAACCCCGCTAATGAAACAGCCAATTCGGTAGCGGTAAAAAATGGCAGGATTTTGTTTGTTGGAGATGAGGAAAGATCTTATGAATATTCAGATGAGAATACTCAGCTGCTTGATCTGAAAGGCATGACCCTCATTCCCGGCTTAACGGATGCTCATGCCCATATTGGAGGAACCGGTAAATTTCTTCAGACACTCAATTTTCACGGAACTACAAGCGCTTCTGAAATAGTTTCGAGAGTTAAGTCGGCAGCAAACAGAACTCCCCCGGGGGAATGGATAGAAGGACGAGGCTGGGACCAAAATGATTGGAAGGTAAAAAAATTTCCGACTTCCGCTCTGTTAGATAAGGTCACACCCAATAACCCTGTAGCCTTCCGCCGCGTTGACGGACACGCATATTGGGTAAATCAGAAAGTTCTCGATTTAGCGGGGATAACCTCAGAGACTCCTGATCCTGACGGCGGACGCATTATTCGGCTTCCCAACTCGAATACACCTTCAGGCATTCTAATTGATAATGCCATGCTGCTTATAAGCGATATAATACCCACACCCTCTTTAGAACTGAAAAAACGTCGCATAGTGCAAGCGTTGTCATATTCGCTGAAACTCGGTCTCACAACTATACATGATGCAGGCACAGATTCAGATGAGGTGGCAATTTACACGGCGTTGGCTTCAGAGGGCAGATTAAATCCGCGGGTTTATGTAATGCTTGATGATGATGAAGAGTTGAAAGAAAAACAGTTCAAGATCGGTCCTCAAATAGGATTATTTGATGATCATTTAACCATTCGAGCTATAAAGCTTTATGCTGACGGAGCTCTCGGTTCGAGAGGCGCGTTACTCTTAGAACCATATTCTGATGATCCTGATAACTCTGGATTGGCTGTTACTCCCGAATCGGAGCTTCGTGCAAGTTTCGCCGAGGGAATTAAGCATGGATTTCAAATAGTTACACATGCCATAGGAGATTCAGGTAATCGTCTCGTCCTTGACATTGTGGAAGATAATTTGGATCTCGATCTGCAAAAGAATCATCGTTCGAGGATAGAACACGCTCAAATTCTTTCATTGGATGATATTCTAAGATTCAATCTTCTTGGTGTTATTCCATCGATGCAGCCGACACATTGCACGTCTGACATGCCGTGGGCGGAAGATAGAATCGGTTCTGAACGAATAAAGGGAGCTTACGCATGGAGAAAACTTTTGGATACAGGGGTTCTGATTCCGGGCGGGTCGGATTCTCCCGTCGAGTCATTAAACCCATTGTGGGGCATTTATTCTGCCGTCACACGGCAGGATCATGAGGGTTATCCCGAAGGTGGCTGGCAGCCGGAAGAACGAATGACAATGGAAGAAGCGGTGAAAATGTTCAGCGCTTGGGCGGCTTACGCATCCTTTGAAGAAGATCTGAAAGGTACCATTGAAGTCGGCAAGCTTGCGGATTTCACGATTTTATCTAAAGATATCTTTAAAGAGGATCCCCGTGTTTTGCTTGAAACAAAAGTACTTATGACTGTCATTGGAGGAGAAATAATGTATGATATTCTTCTGAAACCCGATGATCTGTTACTGGCTGAAGAGTAGCTTTATGGAACTAAAACATTAATCGATTTCTGCCGCTTCCAAAAACACATTACTTGACAGATGAAAAATTATTGTTATATTTCTCCCTTCATAAGATGAAGGAGAAATAAATATAGATGTCAAAAAAGTTGCTTATAGTAGAATCACCGTCAAAAGCCAAAACTATTGGAAAATATCTCGGTAAGGATTTCATTGTTCAAGCCACCGTCGGTCATATACGAGATCTTCCCAAGAAAGAATTAGGTGTTGACTTAGAAAACAATTTTGAGCCTAAATATATTAACATTCGCGGAAAAGCGGATGTAATTAAAAAACTCAAATCCGCCGCGAAAAAAGCTGATGAAATACTGATAGCGACTGACCCTGACCGGGAAGGTGAAGCAATTGCATTCCACATAAGTGAAATTATCGGCGACAAAGTCGTGAAACGCGTACTTTTTAACGAGATAACCAAAGCCGGCATACAATCGGGGCTGAATTCTCCCTTAGAATTAGATATGAACAAGGTAAATGCCCAGCAGGCAAGAAGAATTATGGACAGGCTCGTTGGTTATCAGGTAAGTCCCTTTCTTTGGAAATCACTCACTTACGGGCTTTCTGCGGGCAGAGTTCAATCGGTAGCGTTAAGGATCATTTGCGAAAGGGAAGCTGAGATCAAAAAATTCGTACCAAAAGAATATTGGACGATCTCCTCAACTCTCAAAGACAAAGCAGGTGAAACTTTCAAATCAGAACTATTCAAAATTGACGGCAACACTCCTGAAATATCAACGGAACAGGAATCTTCTTCTTTAGTGAGCAAGCTAAAGGCTTCAGATTTTCGTGTAAAAGAAATAAAGCAGAAGGACGCCAAGAGAAATCCCGCCCCACCCTTCACCACAAGTACTCTTCAACAGGCTGGAGCGCGAAGGAAGGGATTATCTCCCCGCAACACCATGAGAATAGCTCAACAGCTCTATGAAGGAGTGCAACTTCATGGCCGTGAACTGGTCGGGCTTATAACTTATATGAGAACCGATTCCACACGAATTGCCGATGAGGCTATCACGGCTGTGCGCGGGTATATCAATTCTACTTTAGGCAATAAGTATCTGCCAGAACAACCGAGATACTTCAAAAAGAAAAAAGGCTCGCAGGATGCCCATGAAGCCGTTAGACCAACTGACGTAACGATTACGCCTGAATCCATAAAAAATGATCTATCTGCTGAGCAGTTCAAGTTATATGATCTTATCTGGCGTCGCTTTGTCGCTTCTCAGATGTCTGTAGCGCACTTTAAGCAAACGTCAATAGATATAATTGCCGGCGACGATATCTTATTCAGAACCACAGGAAGCATAAAAACCTTTGATGGTTATCTGAACATTTATCCGGATGCAAAGAGTGAGGGCGATACATTTGTTCCTTCAAAGATCGAAGTTAATGAAATTCTTGACCTGATTGAACTAACACCGGATCAACATTTTACAAAACCGCCCGGACGATTTTCCGAGAGTGGTCTGATCCGGGAACTCGACAATAAGGGAATTGGAAGACCAAGCACTTATTCACAGATCATAACCACTCTTTATAACAGGGATTATGTTAATAAGGATGAGGGCAGAATGGTCCCCACCGATCTCGGGGAAACTGTCAGCACAGTACTCGTGAAGAGCTTTCCCAATATTTTCAATATCGAATTCACTGCTAAGATGGAAGAGGAGCTTGACCAAATTGAATCCGGTGTTCAAAAGTGGCGCAGTGTCTTGAGTGATTTTTATACTCCGTTTGAAAAAACATTGTCTGAAGTTTCAAAATTATCCGCTTCCATTAAAGAATCTTTGCAGGAAGAATCCGAAGAAATTTGTGAGGTATGCGGTAAGCCGATGATAGTCAAATGGGGTAGATTCGGGAAATTCCTCTCCTGTACCGGATATCCTGAATGCAAATTTTCGAAACCGGTTGAAGGGTCGGAAGAAACACATGATCACGTGACAGACGAGAAATGCGAAAAATGCGGCGGCGACATGGTCGTAAAGAGAGGGCGGAACGGAGAATTTCTTGCTTGTTCGAACTATCCTACATGCAAAAATACGAAATCAATACCATTGGGCATTCAGTGTCCCAAAGACGGCGGTGACATTGTTGCCCGCAGAACTAAAAGGGGAAGACCGTTTTTTGGCTGCTCGAACTATCCTGATTGCGATTTTGCGATGTGGCAAAAACCGATCGCGGTCAGCTGTCCATCTTGTGAATACGCTTTTATGGTCATGAAAGGCGGAAATAGCGATAATCCGGTATATTTATGCACCAACTGTAAGAACGAATTTGATAAATCCGATCTGAATATAGAAGAAAAAGAAAATGCCTGACCAGAGTTCTCTGATGGACAAAATTGTCTCTCTCGCCAAGAGACGAGGTTTTATTTTCCAGGGGTCTGAGATTTACGGCGGTGTTGGTTCGACCTACGATTACGGTCCTCTTGGGGTAGAACTCAAGATGAATATAAAGAACTCGTGGTGGACTTCTATGACTCATAGGAGAGACGTTGTCGGACTTGATGCGGCGATATTGATGCATCCAAAAGTTTGGGAGGCTTCAGGGCACGTAGACGGCTTCACCGATCCGATGATAGATTGCAAGCAATGTAAATCACGGTTTCGAGAAGATGACCTGTCAGAGAAAAATATTGAATCCGGTCAGTGTCCTAAATGCGGAACCAAAGATTCTCTTACCGAGGCAAGACAGTTCAATCTGATGTTTAAAACTCACATTGGTCCGCTCGAAGATAGTTCATCCATTGCTTATCTTCGACCAGAAACCGCCCAGGGTATTTACGTAAACTTCAAAAACGTTCTCGATACAAGCCGACAGAAAATTCCTTTCGGTATTGCTCAAATTGGAAAAGCGTTCAGAAATGAGATCACTCCGGGTAATTTTATTTTCCGCACACGAGAATTTGAACAGATGGAGATGCAATATTTCGTTCATCCAAGCGATGACGAAAAATATTTTGAAATCTGGAAAGACGAACGGCTCAAATGGTATGATGAATTAGGTATCAACAAAGAAAAACTCCGTCTGCATGAGCATTCGGAAGATGAGCTTGCTCATTATGCAAAAAAAGCGTTCGATATTGAGTATGAATTTCCTTTCGGCTGGAAAGAGTTAGAAGGGATACACAACAGGACTGACTTTGATCTCCAGCGTCATATTGAACATTCGGGGAAAAAACTCGATTACTTTGATGAGAAAAACAACGAACGTTTTGTGCCTTACGTTATTGAGACATCAGCGGGCGTGGACAGAACGACCCTCACCTGTTTGATAGATGCTTACGAAGAGGAGGAAGTTAAGGGCGAGAAAAGGGTCGTACTGAAATTCTCTCCCAAGATTGCGCCTATCAAAGTCGGGATCTTTCCCTTAGTGAATAAAGATGGTTTACCCGAGATCGCCGAAAAAATTGCTGAAGATATCAGTAAAAATTTTGCAATTTTCTATGATAGTAAAGGAGCGATCGGAAGACGTTACAGACGAATGGATGAAGCTGGAACGCCCTTTGGTATTACCGTGGATCATCAAACTCTTGAAGATGGCAGTGTCACCCTTCGCGATAGAGACAGCATGATACAGGAACGGATTGCCGCCGAACAGGCTAACTCGGTCTTGTCAGAAAAATTCAAATCATAATTTATTAGTTTACTTTTTATATTAGTTTTATTATAATTAAACGCTATTTTTGAAGTGTGGTGGCGAATTTAATTCTTTCAGGGGAAATCCAAAGTAGCTCTATTGTAGTGTGGCGCCGGATTAGTTCCGGTTAAATACTTATAAATCCACTTACTATATAGAAAGGACATAGCTCTGCAAGCAGAGAACTCTACCAGCTATCACCTTATTATAGTGAGTGTACTGCTTGGTTCAGGGTTCTTTTATTTTGATTTATTAGTTCCTCTGGGAGTAGCAAGCGGGACTCCATATATCGCATTGGTCGCTCTCTCGATTTGGTCGCCTCAAAAACGATTCACCCAAATTGTCGCCGTTATCAGCACTATACTAATAATTCTTGGCTTTTTGTTTTCACCTACAGGAAATTTCTGGGTAGCTGTTTTGAATAGGTTTCTCGCCATTGCCGCCCTTTGGGTAACAAGCATTCTCTTACTTATCTGGAGAAAAACCAAAGAAGACAGTAAACAGTTAAGCGCCGAACTTTCTAATTCCCAAGAAGAAGTGAAGGTTTTGAGCCATTTACTTCCCATTTGCGCTAATTGTAAGAAAATTAGAGATGACGAAGGAAACTGGAATCAAGTTGATGAGTATCTTCGCGATCATTCTGAATCACTCATCAGCCATGGAATGCGGCAGGCGTTGCATCCGGAATCTATATTTACTCCATTGAGTCTGGGAACGCCGTCCTGAATAAGAAGCTGATTCTGTTAAAATAATTTGCTGAGATTACAAGATTCCGGCGCCATTCACAAAATGACAGTACTTACTCCCCTCCTTACAAAGGAGGGGACCGAGGGGTGGTTGGTATATATTTACGGTCAGGGCTAAATGATCATATTTATTTCTGCCGATCTATCCAAAGACCCAGAACTTTATACC
>SORT01000026.1 GCA_004402895.1 Fidelibacterota bacterium MT.SAG.3
CAACCGAAAACAACATCGCTACAACTGTTATCGGTAAAAGCAGGTTTCGTAAATGCAATCTGCTTGTCTTCATTGTTTGTACCTCCGCGTCCTTAATTTTACTTGTTGTTTGTTTAAAAATTGATTTTGTTTGATTTCTCTCTCCCATCACGCTGTTAATATACGAAATAGAAGAATCTTGTCCGTGATGACCCTCACTTTTGTGCAATAAATTATATATTTTTTTATTACCTTGTTATTTAAGGACTTACAGCGTGTTTTTCTTTAGTTCAGGTCTGCTGCAATCCTTAATTACCATTTAAGCCGAGTAATACCGTTACTTCTTCCTTTAATTCTGAAAGTTTAAACGGTTTTTTTAAATATTTTGATACTCCCAAGTCTATTAGTCTTTTCTCGGCATCGTCATCCAATGTAGAAGATACTACCATTATCTCGGAAGATTTATACTCTTCTGTGTTTTTTACTCTTTTGATAACTTCATACCCATCTATTTTAGGCATATTCAGGTCTAGAATCAAGAGATTAGGAACAGCATTTCCAATTTTCATCAGCCCTTCATATCCATCGGTAGCCGTATCTATCTTTAGATTGTGGTCCAAACTTTCGAGAGTTAGAACGATGGTCTTCACCATGCCGGGATCATCGTCGATTATAAGCACTTTCAATTCTACTGTTCCCAAAATAGACTCATCTACCGGCATATGATTTTCTTTCAAGAAGCTGATAAAATCACTCCTGATAATCTTAAAGTGACCCATCGGAGTTTGAAATCCTTTGAGATGACCCTCGCGAATCCAACGTTTTACGGTAGTTACGTTGACCTCGCAATATCCGGCTATATCGCCTGTTGATAGATACTTTTTATCCATGACCTAAGCTTAAAACGCTCGAAATACCCCTTTGTTGCGTTATGTGCGAATTCATTACTTTTTTCATAATTCTGTATAGACTTTTGAAGTTAACATCATTTAATCTTAATCACAATCTTTTTTTTCAATAAATGAAGTAATATCAGTTGGTTCACTAATTAGTATTTTTGAAGGTTTTGATTGATTTCTCTCTTGACAGAGACCGTATTCAGTCATATTTTACGCTATTCATACTTTTATTCAATAATAAGTAAATGAAATTGGGCGAATAAATAAACTAAATGTGACTTATTAAGCAGATGTTCTCTCTTACGAAAGCTATTCGAATAAGTTTTTTCTCAACTGTAGTAATTATTTCATTTTATCTTGCCACCATTAATTCAGTGCGAAATTTCAACTGGCCGCAAATTCATGCAGTCTTCTCATTTGAAGATGACAAAGCCATTATTCAGGAAGTCAGTGAAAAAGAGACATTCCTGAGAAAAGGCGATATTATACTTGCGATAGACGGCTCCGAGATCCGCAGCAATTTGGATCTGCTCAGAGAGTTATGGGCTAAATCGCTCACTTCCGAAAGGATTATCGTCATTGAGCGAAACGGCGAAACGCTTAGCGAAATTTTATATTTTAGTCATCGATTTTCTGATACGGAAAATATTTTGAGAGTGCTGTTGGCAGCTCTTCTATTCGCATTAGGTATCTTCATATTTTACAAGAGAATGATGATACATTCTGTACGGAATCTTTCTTACATTTTTATTTCGCTTGCGTATGCTGTAAGCGTTCCGATCAGTCAACGATCCGGGACGGACATCTGGAGTATTCTTATACCGTTTTGGTGGGCGATACTTTTCTCGATGATCCCGCCGCTGACACTGAATTTTGCCCTAAGGTTTCCCTATAAAAAGAAAATATTAAAGAAACGTCCATACCTTGCCCCTCTTGCCTATCTGCCGACGGCTCTGATCCTTCCAATTACTTTATACACGCTCTGGGAAGGTGGTCTTTATAAAGAACTCGAAAATTATCCTCTGTACAATACAGTGTATAAATTGTTTACCGGTTACCTGCTTATTTATGTGGTGACCGCATTCTTTATATTGTTCAATGTTCTCCGGAACCCAATGCAGAGAAAACAAAAGATGCAGGTTCTCTGGTTCATTTACGGCTCAGCTATCGGTCTCTTCCCATATATGTTCCTGCGAATTTTACCGAAGTTATTTGGATACGAAAGTCTGATATCATGGGAAGCGATCTTAGTAATACTATTTGTAGTGCCGATCTCGTGGGCTATCTCCGTCTTCGCGTATCAACTCTTTGATGTCGAAATAGTAATCAACCGGAGTTTAGTCTATTTTACTGTTTTATCCTCTCTCGTAATACTATATATACTTATAATCTATGTGTCATCCTCATATTTAGGCAATTATTATGATCTGAATAACAGGATGTTCATGACTCTGACCATCGTCGGAGCAGCGCTGCTGTTTGAACCGGCGCGAAGGAGAATTCAATATCTTATCGATAGGTTCTTCTACCGTGATTGGTACAGCTATCGCAAAACCCTTCTTCAAGTCGGCAGGCAGCTTTCCGCAATCTCAGACACGCACTCTCTTTACAGGGAATTAGTTAAACAGCTTGTTGAGATACTCTACCTCAAAAATGCTTATATCGTTGAATTTGTAGAAGAAAAACCGGATAATATTTCCACCTATCGTCTATCTGTGGCACATGGTCTCACAGAAGAAGAAATTATTGAAAGCAGAAGCCTGACTAAAGGTTTTGACTTGGATCTCTCTTCACCTATAATGTCACGGTTTATCGAGAAATTGAACCCCATACACACAGACCAGATATGGATATTCCCAGATCTGCCGGAAGATTTCCGGGAGCTGCGTAAAGATATGGATAAGATTCACACTCAAATGCTCGTCCCGATCGTGCTCAACAACAAGCTTATAGGGTGTTTATGCTTAGGAGCAAAACGCTCCGGCGCAAGCTTTACATATAAAGATATTCAGCTGCTGAAATCTTTACAACATGAAGTCTGCCTTGCTATAAAGAATTCGTCTCTCATTCAAGGTCTTATAGAGGCTGAACGGCTTGCCTCACTTGGAGAGATGTCCGCGAAGATCGCTCATGAAATAAATAACCCTCTTACAGTGATAATGATGAACGCACAACTTGAACTCGAGAAAGAGCAAGATCCGGATTTGCAAAATACGTTGAATCTGATCGTCAAGCATTCAAGGCATATCAAGGAACTGACACGGAGATATATGAATCTCGGCAAAGTTGAAAATGCCCAACGAAAAAACCTGCTCATGAGTGACGTATTGCACTCTACAGTAGAATCTCTTACACCACTGGGTCAACTTAAACACGTCAATTTGATCGAATCATACCTTAAGGGTGAATCTGAGGTAAATGGTGACTTTACAAGCCTTGAACAGGTATTCAGAAACCTTATACTAAATGCCGTTCATGCCACGTCAGCCATACCGCTTCGCAAGATAGAAGTCGGTATCAAAACTTCATCGGAATCAGGCTTTTCAGAGGCATACGTATCTGATAACGGCAGCGGCATCCCTACAAATGTCATCGATAAGATCTTTGACCCATATTTTAGTACGAAAAAGGAAGATGAAGGCACCGGATTAGGCTTAGCCGTGGTGAAAGACATAATTGAAGTTATTCACAAGGGTAAAGTATCGGTCGAATCTGAGATCGATAAGGGAACTGTATTCAAAATATTGATCCCAACCGTCAATACGGCATAATAACTTACTTTAAATCTATTCTATAACCACCTTATATACTTGAACTTCAAACTGCACGTTCTTTAAATTCAAAGCCCCCATACTCTCTGCTTTTAGGTTCGACTGATTACGCAGATGATTGTATACATCCTGTGAAATACATATCTCACCAGGTGCGGCAAGCGGTTCGATGCGGGAAGCAACGTTTACCCCATCCCCATAAATCTCATCATCCTTGACTACTACATCCCCGATATGGATTCCTATTCGAATCTCTAATAATTTCTTTTCTCTGAGAAACTTTTGCAACTTTACGGCGGCAGTGACCGCCATAATAGCGCTGCTAAAGGTACACAGGGTTCCATCGCCAACATATTGAAGGACTTTCCCGCCGAAATCCTCAATGATAGGCTTCATAGTCGTCCGCATGAGTTCAATAAGATTCCGCGCTTCGATCTCATCTTTCTGCATCAAGGTTGTATATCCGACCATATCAGCGAAAAAGATAGCCATAAGACCTCTTGAACCATCTTTGATCGCTTCATCATCTTTCTTTTTGCCTGTTTTTACCAGAACCTCCTCAAAAGGCGCTATATGCATAAATGATTCAGGCAGATCACCGATCCTCAACAGATTTGAACGGCTGCGAATCACAGCTTCTCCGATAATATTCTTCAATTCTCTTATGTTTCCGGGAAAATCATACTCGCTAAGCCGTTCGATAAATTCATTAGATATTCCCCTAAGTTTTTTCCCTGAGCGCTCTGCGGATTTTAGCATCTCCTGTATGGCAATAAGCGGAAGGTCTTCCCTCCTCTCCCTCAACGCGGGAACTTTCAGCATATTTGCGCTTAATCGGTACTGAAGGTCGTCATTCGAGCGGTCTGATAATTTGATATCCCCATCCATGTTGACCGTCAAGGAAGCGATGATTCGCCCGTGAAATTCTATTGCTTCGGAGCCATCAATTCTGAACTCTTTATTATCCATAATAGACAACATCTTTGAGCGAATCCGCTCCGACATCTTTGAACTCTCTCCAAGATACAAGGTGCCGTTCCCCACTTCCTCCAATTTTCCCTTTATCTTCCCTGAACCGAATAAGAGTGTATAAAGTTCTTCTTCAGATAAAGCACCACAACTGACTGATATAAAAGGTGAACTTGCGCTTTCTTTAGACTTTGAATGAATTGTTTTGGCGATCAATTCTTTGCCGGTCCCGATCTCTCCCGTTATGAGAATAGGAGAGGTAAGCGGCGATTTTATCAGTTCTCCGATCCTTCTGAACAGAGCCTTGACAGAATCACTCTTCCCGATGATATCATCCTGCAATGCCGTTCCGAGCAGAGCCGCTGTGATAATATCATCCTCATCCCTGATCTCGCCTGCCTCTATTGCCCTTTTCGCTGTTTCTTTGATAATGTCCACTTCTAACGGTTTCTCTACGTATTCAAAGGCATCAAACTGTGCAGCATCGATCGCCGTATGCATCGTTCCCGTTCCAGTGATAACAATGACCGGGAGAGCGGGATTTTCTTTCTTTATCTGTTCGAGGAAATTCAAACCTGAAATACCGGGAAGCTCTATATCGGTAAATATCAGGTCGGGGGAATTCAGCTCGAAAGATTTTAATCCGGCCTCAGCGCTCCCCTCTGTGAAGACCTCATAACCTTCATTCAGTAAGATTTTTTCTAACAGATCAAGTATATCACTATCATCGTCTATGACTAAGATCTTCTTCAACCGGTAATCTCCGTAACCTTTCAGTTTTTCTTCAGAATTACTACTGATAATATATTAAATCGGGAAATTAGATGAAACTACCATCTGAACGCGAAGACTTTTATCTTAGTCTTTATTCTTTCAAGGAGGAAAATGTCAAATAAACTAAAAGAATCAAAAATGGGCGCCGGAATAGCTATCGGGGTGGCCATTGGCGTTGCTATAGGCGCGGCAATCGATAATACTGGAACTGGAATTGCTATTGGGATAGCTATTGGCGCAGGTATCGGAGCTTCAATGGAAGCTAAAGCAAAGAAAAATACCGACGAAGAGACAAAACAAAATAATGATTCAGGAGATAATGTATGAAACCGGGTGTGACAGGAATAGGTGGAGTTTTCTTCAAATCGGATGACCCCATAAAACTAACCGAATGGTACAAAAAACATCTTAATTTTAAACTTGATGAACAGGGATATATGAATTTCTCATGGCGTGAGAGCGATAATCCCGAGATGAAAGGTCTAACCGTTTGGTCTCCCTTCCCGAAAGACACAGAATATTTCAATCCGGGCGGAAACTCTTATATGATCAATTACAGGGTGCATGAGCTTGATAAACTGTTAAAGCAGCTCAGAGAAGCCGGTGTTGAAGTCGATGAAAAAGTCGAAGAGTACGATTACGGCAAATTCGCATGGATCATGGACCCTGAAGGCAACCGGGTCGAACTGTGGGAACCGTCAGACGATGCGAACGAACTCTTCGGGGCAGGATAAAAAATTACTGATCAATGAGTCAATACTCATAATCTAAAGCGCTTTGCAACGCCGCCTGGCATCCGTCAGGAGTAGGGTTCGCATGACCCGGGCATAATGCATCCGCTGACAGATTCATAAGTCGTCTTATCTCTTCCCTCGCGTTTTCAGATGGTTGCTTTCCCTTTCTTATCGGGAATCGATAGATACCGTCATCCCAATGGGTTATAAGATCTCCGCAAAAAAGTACTTTAGTTTCGTCAGTATGAGTATAAATCAAATGGAATGTTTTCTTAAACCAGTCACCGGGAATAGTTTTTAATCCCGCAGGCAGATCATCACCATCGCCGTACCAATGATCCGGCTCTTCATCAAGACCTTCAGATCCTTTCGGAGCATAGACAACCGCGCCGAACTCATTCCTATACCGCCAAGTTGAACGTTGGTGTCCCCCCGCGCTCAGCACAACATACTTAGTTTCCTTGACTTCATGAGTAAGATCATCTTCGAGTCTCACAGGATCGATCGCGACCAAACCGTCGCTGCTCTTTATCGCGTAGGCATCTCCCCGAAAATCTCCCAACCGTTCATCGATAATAGTGAAGTGCAATAGCCATGGAAACACCCTGTTGATCTCACTCGCCCGCCCCTTAGGTTCTGACATTTTATTTGCCTCCTAATTCTGATTTAATAATTTTCATCTGGAATTACGGGTTTTCTTCCCTTCCTTATCAAACGCCTTATGAGCAGAAAGGCCAACAGTAACGCCGTTCCCTGATATAGAAGTGAATATCTGCTGCTCATAAAACCCTTAGACTCTTTTTCTGATTTAGCGAGATTCTCCGAGAAGAAAGGCAGCATACTCTTCGTGATACGCTCGTGTATCCGGTTGAGATGATTCCCATCGTACACCTCAAATTGATGCTCAATACCCGATTCAGAAAGAATGGCTGAAAAACGTTCGTTTGATCTCACATACCTGTCACCTGAACCGAGATCGAACATTAGCGCTTTCGGATGGTTTCTAACTTTATCCCTCTCGCTCACATAATCATGGAGCAGATCGTCATTGGTCAAAGAGAATGAAAGCCATCGCTCCCAGACCATTTCTTTAAAAACATCTTCACCGTCCTCATAGACCCAAGGCAGGTCGCCCATAAAAGGAAGATTCTGAGTGTTTGGAGAGAAACCAACCGCTTTTGAGATCATAATCCGCGTATAAAAATCAAGTGTATCGAACGAGGCAAGTTCTGTCATTAGTTGAGGCTTTTAACATTCGTTCCTTATGAAGTTCGAGAAAACCGTTGCTCAGATCGGGTTCGGCGGCGCTCATTGCGTAAATCGCTCCGAACTCGTCGGGATTATTCAACCCTATCCAGAGCGCTCCGAAACCACCCATCGAATGACCTGTTATTCCCCTGCCCGACGGACTTCTGATAGTTCGATAATTCTTATCTACTTCTGCAATCAGGTCTATTGCGATAAAATCCTCCCAACCTCCCGTCACTTTAGAATTGATGTACCAGCTCCCGCTATATCTGTTCTTCGCGCTCGGCATAACGATAATCATCGGCTGGATCGTTTCGTCCTCTATAAGATAATCCGATACATCTGCAATGCTCCAACCCTTACCAAGCCAATATTTTCCTGATGTCCACAGATCATAATCGGCATCATATCCATGCAGCAGGTAGATGACGGGATATTGCTTCTCGCTGTTTTCTTCATCGTAATAACCGGGCGGAAGATAGATGTTAACATTTCTATCAGGCGAATCACCAAGCAGATTACCTTCGAGAGCAGAACTATGTACCTTGAC
Organism: Fidelibacterota bacterium MT.SAG.3; assembly: GCA_004402895.1. GTDB lineage: Bacteria > Fidelibacterota > SORT01 > SORT01 > SORT01 > SORT01. The sequence continues at coordinate 7,925 of SORT01000026.1, forward strand.
GGTTATGAGCCTATTCTCTTCCGCAGCCTGAGCAAAGAGCCGAGACGCTGAAAAAACAATGATTAATACTAATTGAATCAGATACTTTTTGGTCATAGAATAATTTACTGGTTTTTCATATTGACGGCAAGAGATTCATGCCGGTCAAGGTTTGAAGCTTCAGTGCCTGCCAAGATCCAAAGGGAGTGCCTTCGACAGAAGCGACGGTTCTGCCTTCTGCGATGGCCCGAGTTTGAAAAAATAAATCAATAATCAGATTTCCCTTGATTAGAATACTCAATTTTTGGTATCATACACTGCACATCGTTAATGAATGAAGAGTTGGAGTAATAGAATGAAACATTTGAACTTTTTTGCATCATTATTACTATTGATTGCTTTTTCTACCTGTTCTACTCAACAAACGGTTAAACAAACTGCCGAATCATTTGAGCCGCCCTTATCCACACCAATTCCGGTAAACCCCGCAGTGAAAATCGGTGTTCTGGATAACGGAATCAAATATCTGATCCGTGTGAATCATAAACCGGAGAATAGAGCGGAATTAAGGCTTGTTGTCAACGTTGGTTCCGTCTTGGAAGCTGATGACCAGCAGGGACTTGCACATTTTGCTGAACATATGGCTTTCAATGGCACGGAGCACTTCGAGAAGCAGGAGATCATCGATTATCTTGAATCTATCGGTACACGATTCGGACCCGATCTGAACGCTTATACAAGTTTTGATGAAACCGTTTATATGCTGCGTATTCCGACCGACAGCAGCGAGATAGTCGAAAAGGCGTTCCTGATTCTTGAAGATTGGGCAAAAGGGATCACTTTTGCCGATGAGGAGATCGACAAGGAAAGAGGTGTCGTTATCGAAGAGTGGCGCCTCGGTCAGGGTGCCGAAATGAGGATGTTCAATAAGCAGCTCCCCATTCTCTTCAAGGATTCACGCTATGCTGAACGCCTGCCCATCGGGAAGAAGGAAATTTTGGAGAGCTTTTCGTATGAAACCCTAAAACGTTTTTATAAAGATTGGTATCGTCCCGAACTGATGTCCGTTATTGCCGTGGGTGATTTTGATCCTGATGTCATTGAGAGTCTTATTCATCGAAATTTCGGTCGTGTTCCCGCGAGCGAAAGCATAAAGACGCGTGAGATATTTCGAATTCCGGATCACACTGAAACTCTGACCGCCATTGCATCCGATCCTGAGGCGACCGGTTCCCGAATCGCCATCTATTATAAGATGGATCCAAAAGAGCAAAATTCTCACGGCGCATATCGCGAAGGTATCATAACAAATCTTTACAATAATATGCTAAACAGCCGATTCCGGGAACTTACAACCAAACCTGATGCTCCCTTTTTATACGGTTTTTCCGCTCAAGGCAGATTCGTGCGAACCAAGGAAGTGTATTTTCTCGGTGCAGGTGTCGGTGACAATGGTATTCAAAAAGGTGTAGAGGCATTGTTGACCGAAGCTGAACGCATCGCCAGACACGGCTTCACGAAAACGGAACTCGAACGGAATAAAGTCAGCATCATGCGCAACATGGAAAAGGCATATTTAGAGAGAGACAAAACCAACTCTCGCTCTTATGCATCTGAATATATCAGGCACTTTCTTGTTGGAGAGCCGATCCCCGGTATCGAATATGAGTATAAGTTATACAAGCAATATCTCCCCGGCATATCGGTTGAAGAAATTAACAAACTCGCCCGTAGTTGGCTTCCCGATGAAAACAGGGTAGTGCTTATAAACTTGCCAGAAAAAGAGGGGATCGAAGAGGTAAAAGAATCTGATCTGTTAGCTCTTTTCACTGACGTAAAATCGCTGACGCTTGAACCTTACATCGATGCGGTATCTGATGCTCCGCTGCTGCCTGATTTAGGAGAACCCTCTGCTGTTATGTCAACAAGACTTATAGAAGAAGTTGATCTGCATGAAGTGATACTGTCAAATAACGTTCGAATCTTCATGAAGAAAACCGATTTCAAGAACGATGAGGTACTCATGCGGGCTTACAGTAAGGGTGGCAGGTCCCTCCTATCTGATGAAGACATCGTGGCAGGCAGAACTGCTACGGACATAATCCGTGAAAGCGGGTATGGAACGTTTAACAAAACTCAATTAGAGAAAAAATTGGCAGGGAAATTGGTTCGTGTCTCTCCATACATTGGTTCGATGATGGAAGGAATCAGTGGCTCCTCCACCCCGGAAGATTTAGAGACGATGTTTCAGCTGATCCACCTTATCTTCCAATCACCGCGCAAAGATACCACCGCTTTCCTTGCGTACAAAGAGCGGATGAAAGGGTTTCTCCAAAATATCAGAGCCCGCCCTGAACAGACATTCCAAGACACCGTAACGGCGATAATGTCACAGTATAGTCCGCGCTATCGACCATGGTCAATCGATTTCATAGACGAATTCGACCTTGAGCGGTCTTATGAAATTTTCCGAGAACGATTCGCTGATATAGATGGTTTCACATTCGTTTTTGTAGGCAATTTCGAGATCGACGAGTTGACAAAATTGGCTCAAACTTATCTTGGGAGTCTGCCGGCGTTAAATAGAAATGAAAATTGGTTGGACGACGGAGTTGACCCTCCCATCGGAGTCGTCAAGAGAAAAGTTTTCAAGGGACAAGAACCAAAAAGTGTTACCAGCTTTGCATTCACCGGCGATTTTGAATGGAATCGCCAAAACCGATACGAGTTAGAATCCATGGCGAAAGTTCTTAATATCAAGCTCCGTGAAATTCTACGGGAAGACCTCGGCGGAACTTACGGAGCGCGGGTTCGAGCGATACCACAGGAAATCCCCGATCCGGAATACAGAATCGATATTTCTTTCGGAAGCGCTCCTGAACGGGTCAGCGAACTTACCGAGACAGTACTTTTGCAGATAGACAGCCTGAAGAATTTCGGTACTACGGATAAATATCTCACAAAGGTCAAGGAGATTCAGCGCCGTAGTCGTGAAACAAACCTAAAAGAAAATGGCTTTTGGGTCAGAGCGTTAGAAAATATCGCTAAACATGATGAGGATTATTCTAACTTCAACACTTATGACAGTTTAGTTGAATCTCTCACGCTTGAAGCGATCCAAAATGCCGCGCGCAAATATCTCAACGATAAAAATTACGTGCAGATTTCACTCTATCCCGAGGGATTTGAAGAGTAACTGGTGGAGAATTTGAAATATGAGTTAAGAATTGAGATTACCGTCATACAAAAGTAAAGACGAGATTTATTAATAAAAAAATATCAGAACGGAGGTAACAGATTGAAAAGAAGACACGGAATATATTTACTGCTTATAACGTTTTTAACACTTTCATGCGCCGTAAAGGTCAAAATGGAAGAGAGCAAAAAGGAGAATCCGGCCGTCGCCGAACTGCATCAACTATTCGAGGACGATTGGGAACTGACCTTAAAAGAAAATCCTGTCTTCGCGACGATGCTCGGAGACAAGCGTTACAGCGCTGAATTATCTGTAGTTTCCGTCGCCCACAGCGAAGAGCTTAATCAGATGAACAAAGATTTCCTTGTCCGCTTAGAGTCAATAGACCGTTCCGCCCTCCCGAAAAACGAAAAATTGAACTACGACATCTACAAGCGGCTCACCGAAGACGCAGTTGAGAGCGCCGATTTCAAATCCTACCTCCGGCCTATAACGAACAGAGGCGGATTTCACATCTCATTTCTGCAACTGCATGAACGGGTACCTCTGAACACTGTTGAGGATTACGAGAATTATATTGCCCGGCTGAACGCATTCAAAGTTTATGCCGAATCACATATCGAGGTCATGCGTGTCGGGATGGAAGGCGGATATGTTCTTCCGAAGATAGTCCTCGAGGGCGCCGAGGAGACAATCGAACCGCACATCGTTGCCGACGCGACTGAGAGTCTGCTTTATAAGCCGTTCGAGAAATATCCAAAGGGTATCGATGAAGCCGACCAAACTCGTCTGACTGAAGCGGGAAAAGACGCTATCATGAACTCGGTCGTTCCCGGTTATAAAGCGTTCTTGGAATTCATGATGAACGAATATCTGCCCGCATCAAGCGATGAGATTGCCGCTTCCTCCCTGCCGAACGGAAAAGCGTATTACGAATACTGTGTCCGCTCTTATACCACTTTGCAAGTCACTCCTCAGGAGGTGCACGACAGAGGATTGTCGGAAGTCGCGCGGATCCGGATCGAGATGGACGAGGTTATCAGAGGATCGGGCTTTGAAGGAGATTTTAAAGCGTTCGTTGAATTCTTACGCACCGATGACCAATTCTACGTTGACACACCCGAACAGCTGATGAAGGAGGTCGCCGTCATTCTTAAAAAGATGGACGGACAGCTCCCAAGCCTTTTCGGGAAACTGCCGCGGATGCCGTACGGTATCAAAAAGGTGCCCGATTTCATAGCGCCGAAAACTACAACGGCATATTATAGCCGTCCCTCCGGCGACGGCACGAAAGCAGGCTTCTACTACGTGAATACGTATGATTTGCGCAGCAGACCGACGTATGAGATCCAGGCGCTCTCGCTGCACGAGGCGGTGCCGGGGCATCATCTCCAGATCGGGCTTCAGCAGGAACTTGAGAACTTGCCGACTTTCCGGCTCTATAGCGGATTTACGGCTTTTACCGAAGGGTGGGCGCTCTACGCCGAACGGCTCGGTCTTGAAGCCGGCATGTATGAAGACCCGTACTCCAATTTCGGTCGTCTGACCTACGAGATGTGGCGCGCGTTGCGTCTCGTCGTCGACACGGGGATGCACTACTTCGGTTGGTCACGACAGCGAGCTATAGACTACATGGCTGAGAACTCCGCCCTCACTCTCCACAACATCACAACCGAAGTCGACAGGTACATCTCCTGGCCCGGACAGGCGCTCGCATACAAAACAGGTGAACTCAAAATACGCGAACTCCGTGCCCGCGCCGAAGAAAAATTAGGTAAATCATTCGATATTCGCGCCTTCCACGATGTCGTCCTCGGCTCCGGCGCCGTCCCCCTCAACGTCCTTGAAGCCAATGTGGATGAATGGATCGCGAGTGAGATGGGGATGTAGGAGAATTTTTATCCCATCATAAGTTAGGATATATGCTGTCAGGATAAAGCCAACTCTCACCAATAACTCTTTACACACTCCAGCCCTCTTGATAGAGGGGAACTTTCGCATGAGATGCGATTCGTGCAGGTTAGGACTTGCCCTGACCGCACCTGAAATCTGTTTTGACGTGGGGCAAGCCCCAACCGCCACAAAACACGATTTCCTCACAGAGCAATGTAGGGCTGGTTGATAGAGGGGAATTTAATCCCATCTTTGATGGGATATATAGGACAGTATAAATTTTAAACCGCACACAATTGTCTATCCTTCTTGCGGTTTTCGCCTCTTCAGCATGAGGTAGATATAGAAGACGGCAAGTGCTGCGAGAGTGTGTTTCAGTGTGTGACCGCTGAGGAGGTTGTTAGTTGCAGAATAGATCGTCCTGTCGCTGAACTCGGTGAATTTGGATAGTGTGTACGATCCGAGCACGTAGAGCAGATACCGTCTGAGCGTGAAACGTCCCTCATACATAAACAGAACCGCAGTGATGGCAAGGAGTGTGACAGCCTGCAGCCAAATATAAAACCGCAGGTCACCCATATAGTGCCAATACAGAACGCTGAGCACTCCGAGGATCACAGCCGGAATGAGCGTATACTTTTCTAATTTAGGGTTTATGAACTCTGTTAATACAGCGCTGAAGAGTCCCATAAATCCTATGTTAATAGGTAGCCGGTCCCAGACAAGAGTGGAGTCGTTAGGGTTCAAATGATAGTATCCGGAACCGAACGAAACGAGAGTCACACCTGCGAACAGAGTCAGCCAAGAGTAGCGCGCCTCCATCCTGACATTTTTATAGACAAACCATGATCCTGTCATTCCCACGAAGAAGAAAAGCAGGTTCGAGACCGTGTTGAAGAAATTGGGAATCCCGAAGAAGGTCCGGTTGTCCGCGAAATTGTGATATGATTGAGGCTGTTCGATCTTTCCGAAAAGCATCATTGCTATGAGTGAAACGGCGAAGAGCGACAGGAGTATGATCAGCTTCTTCTGTTCGTCGAGTTCTTTCAGCTTTATCAACCCCTACCCCGCATTCATTAGAAAACTACGCCTCCGGTCAGAGCGGTTTCTGTGCCTTGAAATTCACTCCGAGCGTACCGAACTTAGCCGCGCTGGTTTTCTGCGGCGCATCAGCATAGATGTCCTTCCGCCAAGTGATCTCGAAATCCACGAAACCCGCTTCCATGACCACCGCTTCCAATTCTGCTTCCAGCAGAGCGCCGGCGATTCAGCCGGTCCAGAGGTCGATCTTCAGTTTAGCCGAATCGGGCACGGCTTTCTGGACAATTATGTCCGATATTTGAAGTCGTCCTCCCGGTTTCAGCGCTCGGTGGAGCTGCCTGAAGACACCAAGCTTATCCATACATAGATTTATCACGCCGTTGGAGATAATAACGTCCGCCCACTCCTTCTCTATGGGAAGCCGCTCAGCCAATCCATCCACGAATTCGACATTTGTCAGTCCCATTTCTTCTGCCGCTCCGACAGCTTTCTCCCGCATCTCGGCGGTCATCTCGACGCCTATGACGTTTCCTTCGATACCTACCATCTGAGCCGCGAGAAGAGTATCGAATCCTGCGCCCGAACCGACATCAACAACATTCTCGCCCTCGCTCAACCGTCCCATCGCAAATGGGTTCCCCGTCCCCGCAAACGATTCTAATCCCGACTCTGGGACGCTGTTCACGAGTTCTTCGTCGTATTCAAGTATCCTTGCCAAACGTCTTCCTGTATGAAAATGAAACTCGTCTTCCGGGTTTGTCGCCACATGGGCATACTCTTTCTTTATCTCCTCACGTAGAACTTCCGGCTCAAGTACTGATCGCGCTTCTTCCACTTAGTTATTTCCCTTCCTAAAATGTCAAATTAAAATAGATTCCCTTCATCGCCCAACATCGCTTTGCGGATAAGAGGTATTGGCGGCCCCCCAAACGACAGGAATTTGTCGTGGAATTCCTTCCATGTCGCTTCCGTCCCGTTCGTTTTCATCCAGTCCTCACGGATTTTCCGTATCATCAGTTTGCCCATCGTGTAATTCAGATATGGCGGATCGTAAGTTCCACGCGCCGACTGCTGCTCGGCGTTGCCATGATCCTGATACGCCTTTTCCCGGAACATAGTGTACGATTCCTCAACAGTCATCCCTTCCGTGTGCATCCCGATGGAAGAGAGCAGCCGGACGTTTCGGAGCAGTGCGTTTTGCAGTTGCCCGATATGGATCTCCGGATCTCCGTCGCTGTATCCCGCCTCCCACATCATCTCCTCGGTATAGTGCGCCCATCCCTCCGCAAACGCATAGCCTACAAATACCTGTCCGAACTTTGACCGTGAACGGTTTGAATGGAGGAACTGCAAGAAGTGACCGGGCCATATCTCATGCACAGATACAAAGAGCAGATCGGCGTTTCCGGGTAGATAATCGTTCTTCTCCTCCTCCGACCATGCCTCATCGGGTGGCGCGATATAATAAACGGAGGGTAAGCCTTCCTCATAGGGTCCCGGAATATTTATGTACGCAAAATTCCATGAGGCGTAAGAGGGCGCTTCGTCCACCAACGCTAATTCGGTTCCCGGTATCGAAACCACTTCGTTCTCTATCAGAAACGTTCTGAGACCTTCGAGTTGTTGCCGTGCGCCTTCAACGGCACCGCCCTCATTTTTCATCGATCGCATCTTAGCGATGCAATCGTGGAGCGTCATATCAGGAGCATACTCCGCGCATGCGGATCGCAGTGCGTCTAAATTACGTTGAAGGTCAGCTTCTCCGACTTTTTTCAATTCCGCGATCGGAACATCCACCCTCTCGGTTGCCCACAACATCTCTTGATACAGCTCCGCCCCAAGCGCAAAATCCTCAGTCGCATCGGGCAGCTGAGCGACCACCCAATCGTCTAATTTTGTCATCGCCTCGATAGCGAGAGAATTTGCAGCTCTGAATTCAGACTGTAGAACCGAGTCCCCGACCTCAGCGAAAACGATCGGCACATCATCTCTATAATATTTTGCCAACCCGCCGAACGCCGTGTGCGCAAGATTGGCGAACGTTCTCGGCATCGGTGATTTGAGATTTGCCATCGCCTGCTCGACCGCTAACGGAAGCGCATTTGCGTACTTTGTGTATGCCGCCATCCGAACTTCGAGAGGCGCATATTCCCGTGAGATATACACATCCGGGTCGAACTGCCAGTAATAGTAAAGCGGATTGTTGTACGGCAGTTTAACCTTTTCCAGCTGAAAGAGTTCTTTGTCTATAATACTCACAAGATATTCACGCTCGAATCGCTGCTCATCGCTGAGATTTGAAGATTCAAATGCCATTGCCGCGTGACGCTGAGAATTCAGCTTCGCAATGTTAGCGTCTATAGTTGCAGAACTCCAATCGGGTAAGACCCCGTCGAATTCATGGCGGCCCGCTGCGACTGCAAAGGTCGGATTAGCGACGAAATAACTCTCCATGAAATCGGTTACGAATGAATCCCATCCGGTCGAGCTCAACGGTTCGGTTTTCACTGCCTCTTTCTGACACGCAAAACTCAGAAGCGTGCCGATAAGCAGTGTGCTTATAAAAAAATATCTATTCATTTAGTTCATCCTATTTTATTAACTAATTAAAAATGAAATAATCTAATGTATTATAATATATTGATTCTGGTAAACTCTTTACACACCCCGCCCTTCGGGCACCCCTCCCCGCCAGACCAATGTCGGGCTAGTTATTAGAGGGGAATTATCGCGTCATAAATGCGGTGCCTTACTGTCAGGATGAATCCTGACTCGCACATTGTGCCCCTTCCTGCCTAAACTATTTGCTGGGGAACAGGGATTCGAACCCCGACCTACGATTCCAGAGACCGCTGTCCTGCCATTAGACTATTCCCCAATAATCAGATAAAATTAGAATCTCATCGAGTCAGAGTCAAGATGATTTCAATTCCCGCGCGAATAATTCGAGAGGATAACGCCGATACGATTCTGAAGCTCGTTCGCCATGCTTGTCGGAACATCATAATGATTCACTATGAAACTGAAAATAATGTCCTCGCCGTCTGCCGTAGTGACGTACCCCGACAGCGCACGCACATAACTCACGTAGCCCGTCTTCGCTCTCAAATTCCGCTGGGCGTTGGTGCCGATCATGCGGCGGCGGATCGTACCGTCAACTCCCGCTACCGGTAGAGATTCATAATAACTGTCAAAATACTTATGCCCCCTCATGTAGCGCAGAAGCGTCGCAACCTGTCGTGTGGTCACTATGTTCATCCGAGACAATCCGGAGCCATCCACTATTTTGATACCGTTCGCATCGATACCGATGCCACTCAACAGCGATTTTACGGATTTAACTCCGGCGCTCGCGCTTCCCTCATGGTTATATTCCTTTCCGATGGTTTTGAGCAGCTGCTCGGCGTAGAAATTCTGGCTCGATTTATTCACGGTCCGGATCATCCTGCTCATCGGCGGTGACGTATAAACGGCTGCAGTTTTCAGTTTATCATAATTCGGCTTCGATGATATATCGTCAACATCCTTCGCTTTGCCACCGACGGGAATTCCCGCTGACTCCAAGGTTTCTTTCAGGACGGTCACCGTATAGAGTGTAGGATTCCGGACCGATATCCAATCCGTTTTTGCCTTTTTGCTGATTGGGAACTTCCCCCAAAATGTAAACAGATTGCCATCTACCGACCTGCTGAAATCATAGTAGAGAGTCGAATCGGCTTTGGTAGTCTTGATACGGTTTTTGATAGTGACATATTTTGTCGGCGGGTCAATCTCTATAATAGCCATATCTCCCACCTTTTCGCCCGGTTTGATATGCACGTCCACAGTATTATCATTGAACGACAGACCGCTCGTGTGAGCGGAGTAGTAATACGGCTCGTCGTCCCAGCTCCAACCGTAACCCATTCCGACATCGTCGAAATAATCATCATCGCCGATAACATCTCCCGTGATCTTGGTTATACCCATTGCTTTCAGTGAATCGGCCCACTCCTGAAACGTGCCTGTGATATTGTTGCCGTTATACCTGCCGGAAATCGTCGGATCACCCGAACCGCGAATGATAAGATTCCCGTTAAGAGTTCCGTTCGAAATAGCGCCGTCATAGTACAATTTTGTTTTATACGTGAAATCAGGACCGAAACGAACCAATGCGGTCGCCGTTGTGAAGAGTTTCATATTTGAAGCCGGGATCAAAAGTTTATTCTCGTTATGCCGGTAAAGAACTTCCCTCTTATCCGGAGATTCGATATATACTCCCCATGTCGCCGACGCGAAAGAGGGGTCTGCAATAAGATGGTCGATCTCTGCTTTGAGCCTCCCTAACGGTGTATCATTCGTAACGCTGCTTGCCGCGCAACTGAATGATAGAGTTAATAGCAGCAGAAATATGGTAATAAGCATAAAATTGTTCATCGATCATCTCCGATAGGTTCAACTCCGATACCCGGTCGGTCTGGCAGGAGCAGTTTTCCTTCTTTAACATCAATTCCTCTGTACGGGTCGTTAGAAAGGAGCAGGTTCCCGTCGAGGTCCGCCCAATCTGCAAGCGGCGAAAGGTGAGCAGCAGCTCCGATAGCGATGGAGCTCTCGCACATGCAGCCGAGCATTATTTTTAATCCGAATGAACGCGCCGTGTGTATCATTTTCAATGCTTCTGTAGGACCTCCGCACTTCATCAGCTTGATATTTATACCGTCAAATGCGTGAGCTATTTTTGGAATATCTTCTTTTGTCATAGAGTTTTCATCTGCGACTATCGGCAGTGGTGAACGTTCCTTCAGCCATGCGCTCTCGTCTAATTTGTCAGCCGGAAGCGGTTGCTCGATAAATTCAACGTTCTGTCCGGACAGCCACTCGATTTTTTCAAGCGCTTCCTCTTTGGTCCAACCCTCATTTGCGTCAACCCGAATCGGCTTATCGGTCAACTCACGAATAGCCGATATTATCTCTCTGTCGTTATCAAGCCCCTGTTTTACCTTCAAGATCGGATAGATTTCCGCCTCTCGAACCTTCTGCTTGATAACATCGATCTCGTCAATACCGATCGTGAAAGTAGATATGAGTGATTTTAACGGATTCAATCCCCATAAACGATATAAAGGCTGACCTAAAAGCTTCCCCTGCAGATCCCAATAAGCGATATTCATGGCGGCGATCGCTGATGGAGTCATCAATGGATTGTCTCTACAGGCAGAGTCTATATCTTCCAATTTGAACGGGTCGTCGAACGGTTCTGACTCGAAATCGATGCTTGCAAGAGCCGCTTTCACCTTTTCTGCGTCTTCGTCATATCGTGCGGTTGGAACCGCTTCACCATAGGCCGTTATGCTATTATGTTCAAGTGTCAGTATAATAGAATCATAGTGTGTTCGTGTGCCTCTCGCAATTGTAAACGGGTGTATCAGGTTCAGTTTGACTTCTTTCCATTTTGCTTTCATTTTTCAGACCCCACGGTGTTTAAAATTGCATTTCCCAATTTAGCAGACCCGAAACGGACAGGATCATCCGCCGGCAGCCCGGTTTCCTCTTCCGCTTCTTTTATGGCGGTGAGGGCTTTATCCTCTGATAGTTCTGCTGTATAGAGACTTACGCCTATGATATCAACCTCTCTAAAGGGCTTCATTACCGCTTTATGAAGATCGATCGCCTCCGTTAGAGTAGGGAGCGGAGTGCCATAATCATTCACTTTTCGGGAAGGTTCATGGCATATAAGAAGCCCATCGGGCATCGAGCCATGTATAAGCCCCAATGTAACCCCGCTATATCCCTGATGAAAGAGCGAACCCTGTCCCTCAACGAGTTGCAGATCAAAATCGTTGTCTACTTTCATGATCTCAGATTCGATCGAGCCCGCTATAAAATCGCTCACAACGGCATCGACACAAACTCCTTTATCGGTTAGAAGTAGACCCGTCTGTCCCGTAGCAATGAATACACTGTTTAGTGTGCTTGCACGCAAAAAGTCCATAAGTTGTATCAGTGTGGTCATTTTACCAATGGCAACATCTGTTCCGACCGTGAGCAGGACGTACGATGAACGTTCCCGCCACCGGTCCTCCGAAACGACCAGGTCAGTAGGCGGTTTTCGGAGATCAATGATCTTTACGTTATTCGCGCTCGCGGCTAATTTAAATTCTTCATCATCACTTAAAAAAGTATGTAATCCGCTGACTATATCTAGCTCTTCTCCTATGGCATCGAGCACTATTATCCGCCATTCGTCCGGTAACTCACCCCCTATCGGCGCTATACCTATCAAGAGTCTGTTCGGTGAATACTTTAGAGTTTCTTGAAACGACGAAACTATCGGTGTATCACCGCCATATCCTATAACCTGTTGCGCGGTTTTACCCGCCTGTGTGCTGTCGATCAGTGCGGCTGCAGCTTCAGGAATGAACCTCAGCACCGCATTGGCGGTTTTTGAATCTCTCGGGTTGAAACTTCCCTCTGCAAGTATGGCGTATCGGGCGGTGAGTTCCTCCGTCGTCAATTAGTCACACGCTCCACAACAGCCATTATTTCATCTTCAGTAAGAAGTTTTTCCGAATTCTTTGCGACCTTAAAAATTTCATTCACAAGTTCATCTGACGGTTCTATCGCATACTTTTTTAGCCAATAGATTACGTTAGATTTTCCTGACATTGGGCCTACGTCAATAATCTGGTGCCGTCCTACCATTCCTGCCGGCACACCTGAATAGATCCGGTCGGCGAGCCAATCATCACCTTTCGATTCGGCTTTTATGACTGCTGCTGCGTGAACTCCAGTCCCTGTCCTGAAAGCATCTTCTCCTATGACGGGATAATTCGGAGGGAGCGGGATTCCGGTATATTCGGACGTTTTCCGGACGTATTCCGGCAGCTTTGTCAGATCATTTTCTATCAATCCTAACAGTCTGAGATTAACCAATAATATATCGATCGGGAGATTACCGATCCGTTCACCGATTCCCATTGCCGTTCCATGCACCCTGTCTACCCCCGCTTCGATAGCCGCAAGAGCGTTCGACAATGCCAATCCTCTGTCCCTATGACCGTGCCAATCGAGCTTGATATCAACGTCCTTCGACGCAAGATACTCCTTCGTCCAATTTACGAGGTTTTTCACTCCTATAGGAGTCGCATGACCGCATGTATCACAGAGGCAGAGACGCGCAGCGCCTGAATCGATCGCCGCGTCAAAGAGCGCCGTGAGAGTCTCGGGTTTTGCGCGAACAGTGTCCTCAGTGACGAACATGACAGGCAAGCCTTCTTTCACCACGAAACTCACTGCCTCTACGGTGTGGTTCACCATCTTCTCCAATGTCCACTCCTCGGCGTATACACGAATAGGACTGCTTCCGATGAAAGTGCATACTTCAATCGGTATTCCCACTTTTTGAGATATTTCAACAACCGGAGTTACATCGGCGAGAACGGTACGCGCAGCGCAATTCGGAGTGATATTCATTTTACTGTCGGCGATCTCCTGCACAAGAGCGAGAACGTCATTCCTTGCTCTCGCACCGGCGCCGGGAAGCCCTACGTCAGCCGTATGAATCCCAAGCTCTTCCATAAGGTGCAGCAGCTCTTTCTTCTGCTCGATGGTAGGGTGTTGGACAGATGGCGATTGAAGCCCGTCCCGCAAGGTTTCGTCGTCAAACTCTATATCTTTCAGATCCGGCATACTCCCATTCCCTGCCGTATTCCAATCGTATATTAGTTCCCCAATATCTTTCTGTTCACCCATCAAAACCCTCCTTCCTCAGCTGCCTTTAAACAGCGGCTCTCTCTTCTCCAGAAACGCATTCATACCTTCTTTCATATCTTCTGTTCCGCAAAGAATCCCAAACCGGTCGGATTCTATTGCTAGTCCTTCATCGAGCGTCATGTTCATCCCTCTGTTGACGGCTTCGATACACATTTTTATAGAAACAGGCGCTTTTGATAGAATAACTTTCATCATTTCCTTTGCCGCCTCAAGGGATTTTCCTTCAGGTACTACTTTACTTAACAGCCCTAATCCCAGTGCCTCCTCGGCGCTTATGGTCTTCCCTGTGAGAATCATCTCCAATGCCTTAGAAGTGCCGATCAGGCGGGGAAGCCGCTGCGTACCGCCAAACCCCGGCATGATACCGAGTCCTACTTCCGGCAGTCCCATCTTGGCGTTTTCCGCCGCAATACGTATATGACACCCAAGAGTCAATTCGAATCCACCGCCGAGCGCATAGCCGTTTATCGCGGCAATTACCGGCTTTCCCATAAGTTCAAAGGTCTGCAAAGTGCCCTGTCCTCGAATCGACGTATCTCTTCCACTCAAAACGTTTTCCTTGGCAAGCTCGTTTATATCCGCACCGGCAATAAACGCTTTCTCCCCCATTCCGGTAATAATCATTCCGCCAATGGCATCGTCATCTCTAACAGATAGCGCGGCTCTCTTGAGCTCTGCAACGGTCTCCCGATTGAGCGCATTCATGACTTCAGGACGGTTAACGGTCACAACCGCGATCCGATCCTCAACATCATAAAGTAAATTTTTATAAGGCATATTTTCTCCCAATTCTTATTTTCTCCTCCAGAAAGTCCTGCTAAACAGGACTATTACGGTAAAAAGTTCAAGTCTTCCAAGAAGCATACAAAAATTCAATAACAGTTTAGCTGCTGCCGGCAGATGAAAGTAGTTGTCTGTCGGTCCTACGCTCCCGAGCGCCGGACCTATATTGCCGAGAGCAGACGCTGTTACCGACACGCTGCTTAAGATATCCAGCCCCATCCCCGCCATAATTATGCTTACCACAACAAATATAGCCATATAAAACAGAAAGAAAGCAAGAACGTTCTTGATAACATCATCTGATATTATCCTATCACCCAATTTAACAGGATAGACGGCTGTCGGATGAACGAGCTTTCGGATCTCATAGAGCGCGTGCTTGAGAAGGA
Organism: Fidelibacterota bacterium MT.SAG.3; assembly: GCA_004402895.1. Classification (GTDB taxonomy): domain Bacteria; phylum Fidelibacterota; class SORT01; order SORT01; family SORT01; genus SORT01. Next base: position 22,958 of record SORT01000026.1, read on the forward strand.
TAGTTACGCGTATTATCTTCATCGATCCGCCCGTGGAACTTGCGCATGCGCCTACGAACATCAAAGCGACCATCAATAGCTGCCCCACAGGCAGCCAGAGCTCATAATCCGCCGTTATATAACCTGTCGTCGTTATTATCGAGACAACCTGAAAGAGAGAATGCCTCAACGCCAAGTCAGGGGATATTGTGTCACCCATAAACACTATCAGAAGAACGATAATGGAAACAGCAGAAATTGCGCCTAAATAAAATCTGAATTCCTTATCGCGAACATGCGCCGTGAAATCTCCCTTGAACATTCGAAAATGAAGAGCGAAATTCGATCCGGCAAGTATCATGAAAAATATTATCACATAATCGAAATAAGCGCTGTTGTAATGCGCTATACTTGCGTTCTTTGTCGAGAAGCCACCCGTAGCCATCGTCCCGAAAGTGTGACAGACGGAATCGAAGAATTCCATACCTCCCGCCCATAGCATTATCACTTCAACAATGCTTATAAGTATATATGTAATCCACAATAATTTTGCCGTTTCTCTGATGCGCGGAGTGAAACGGTCTTTTGTAGGACCCGGCGCTTCCGCCTTGTAAAGTTGTGACGCTCCGATACCCAACATCGGCAGAATAGCGAGCGAGAAGACAATAATACCCATTCCTCCAAGCCAATGGGTCAGCGACCGCCAGAAAAGTATACCATGAGGCAGCGCCTCTATATCAGTAAGGATAGAGGCTCCGGTGGTCGTGAAACCCGACATTGATTCAAAAAAAGCGTCTACCGGACTCTCGATCGCGGAAGATAAAAGAAAAGGGAGCATTCCGAAGAGAGCGCTTGTTATCCATCCAAATGTCACTATGGCAAAACCGTCTCTAACCCTTATATCGGATCCACCGCGGGTAGTCACCCAGAGAAGAAAACCTGACCCGATGGTTATTCCGGCGGAAAGGAGAATGGCGATGGTATCACCGTCGCCATAATAGATGGAAAAAGGCAACGCGAGAAGCATTGCTGCTCCGAGAAAGATCCAGAGCGCCCCAAGCACATTGAATATTTGCTTCCGATGCATATTATTTATTCAACCTTTGTCATTTCGAGCCGTGATATATCAAGTTGAAATCCTGGTTGGATCCCATTGGAGAAATCTCATAACCAACCCTCAGTCCCCTCCTTATGAAGGAGGGAAAAGCCATCGTCATAATCAATTTTTTATATGACCCGACTTTGATTAGACCTTAGAACTTTGCATTATAGTATTGTGTTTATCTATCAGTAAAATAATCCAATTAATGTATAGCGTAAAAAATATTAAGGGCTGAAGAGCTTCTCTAAATCAGAGATCGCATCGGTACGGGTAAAGACTATCACCTTGTCCCCCGGGACGATTATGCTTTCACCTGTTGGAATCGTGATTTCGTTAACATGAATTTGAGCGCCCACGATCGAGTCATCCGGGAATTTACAATCTTTGATCTTTTTCTGAGTCACTTTACTGTCCAATTGAGGAATAAGCTCTATCGCTTCGACATCCGTTCCTTCAAGCGAGAAGACAGATACCACCTCTCCTTTGCGAATATATTTCAGGATAGCGTCTACTGTTGCAGCGCTCTTGCTGACGACCGATTCGATCCCTATCTTGTTAACTACGGGAATTAGATTGTTTCTGGTAACGTGGACTATGGCCTTTTTTACTCCCAAGTCTTTTGCCAGAATCCCCGAAATGACGTTCTTCTCATCTGTTTGCGTTACGGCAATAAATGCGTCAACATCACTGATACCTTCATCCTCAAGAAGCTCGATATCTGTTCCGTCACCTTTTATTATCAATGTATTCTTGAGCATTTTGGCTGCTTTTTCGGTTTTTGACGCACTCTCTTCAATTAGTT
>SORT01000027.1 GCA_004402895.1 Fidelibacterota bacterium MT.SAG.3
ATATTTATAGTAGTAATTCTGTCGTTAATATTTTTTTCGGGCATATTTGAAATCACGAATGCCCAAATATCACCGCCGCTTGGCTTACGGGAAAACAAACCTGATGTTTATGCACTAACCAACGCAAAAATTATTACCTCACCCGGAAAAGTAATTCGCAAAGGGTCTTTGGTCATTCGAGATGGAATGATAGAAAGTGTAGGGGCAAAGATCAACATTCCAAAGGATGCAACAATTTTAGATATGAACGGGATGACATTATATCCCGGTCTAATAGAATCTTACTCGAACATTGGAATCCCTGAGATAAAAAAGGACAAAAAATCTGATAAAAAAAATGGCGGCTCCAAGCATTGGAATGAAAATGTCACTCCCGAACTAAGGGGCTCGGAACTGTACACTACAGATTCAAAAAAATTAAAAGAATATCGCAAATTAGGCTTCACAACTGCACTATCAGTGCCGCGTGAAGGTATCTTCAAAGGCTCCAGCGTCCTGGTAAATCTTGGCGATAACGAAAGCGCTGAAAATATCTTAAAAAGTAATGTTAATCAACATGTCACCTTCAGTAAAAAGAAAGATGTGAGCGGTTATCCAACTTCTCTTATGGGTTCAATTTCACTTATTAGACAAACGTTTTATGACGTACAATGGTACAAAAAAGCTGTGTCGGCATATGCCAAGAAACCATCATTGGGGAAACCGGATGAAAGTGAATCTCTTGCATCATTAAGCAGTGTGATTGATGGAAAACGCCAAGTGATGTTTGAAGCAACCGATGAACTGATGATACTGCGAATAGATAAAATCGTAAAAGAATTTAAATTGAAATCACTGATATTGGCAAGCGGCAACGAATTCAAACGTCTTTCAGCGGTAAAAAGAACAGGTATTCCATTGATAGTGCCTCTGAATTTTCCCGAACCACCTGATGTGAAATCACCTGAAAAAGCGTTAGATGTCTCTTTAGAAAAGCTAAAAGAATGGGATTTGGCGCCGAGCAATCCGGCGATGCTGAACAAAGCAGGCGTTAAAATTGCGCTGACGACAAATGGACTAAAAAAACTTGAGGATTTCCCGAAACAACTGAGAAAAGCCATATCAAGAGGACTTTCGAAAGAATCTGCGCTTGCAGCCCTGACAACTCATCCGGCTGAATATTTTGGAATATCGGATAAATTGGGGACATTGGAAAAAGGGAAAATTGCCAACATAGTAGTTACAGAGGGTGATCTTTTCTCAAAAGATGGTGTTGTAAAAGATGTTTGGATAGACGGAAAGAGGTATGCCATAGAAAAAGATCCGGAATCCGAGCCGGAAGGGAAATGGACCGGAACGATCAGATTCAACGAGAAGGACGCTGTAGAGTTCAATTTAGAACTGAAAAAAAGTAAGAAAAAACTTTCCGGTACAGCCACGATCTCGGGAAAAGAGCTCAAATTAATTTCCTCCGAGCTTAACGGATTTAGAATAGCGTTTTCTTTTCCGACTGATTCGGTAGGTATTGTCGGAATCACCATGATGACGGGGAAAATTAAAAATGATGAAATGAACGGTGTCGGCATGGCTCCGGGTTCTCAGGCAGTTGAATGGAATTTAACAAGAGGATCTGAGGAGGAAGAAGATTCGGAAGATGATGAAGAAAAGTTTGAAGCTGCGACTGCTCAAATTACATATCCTCTTGGAGGATTCGGCAGGCCACAACTGCCTAAACAACAGAAATTGATATTCATTAAGAATGCCACCATATGGACAAGCGGCAGACAAGGAATAATCGAGAACGCGGATATGATCGTCAAGAACGGTAAAATATCCAAAGTAGGAAAAAATCTGAAAGCTCCGAAAAATGCACTGATTATTGATGGGACAGGAAAACATGTTACTCCGGGATTAATAGATGAACATTCGCATACTGCCATGGTACGGGGAGTAAACGAAGGTGGTCAAGCGGTCACATCCGAAGTACGTATCGGGGATGTGCTGACGGGAGATGATATCGGATTATACAGGGAGCTCGCAGGTGGATTGACCATGTCGCAGGAACTGCATGGCTCAGCAAATCCGATCGGCGGTCAGGCTGCCGTAATAAAGATCAGGTACGGCGCTCTACCTGAAGATCTGAAATATTCGAAAGATCCGCCGACGATAAAGTTTGCGCTGGGTGAAAACGTCAAGCAGAGTAACTGGAACCCATCTGTATTGAGATACCCTCGTACACGGATGGGTGTCGAGCAAATTTACAGGGACGAATTTCGAGCCGGCTTAGTTTATAAAGCCGCGTTAAGGAAAAAAGGCGGTCTTCCCGTCAGAAAAGATCTGGAGCTCGATGCAATAGTGGACATTATGGACGGCAGGATGTTCGTTCACTGCCACTCATACCGTCAGGATGAGATACTGATGCTCATGCGGGTTGCGGAAGATTTCGGATTTAGGATACAAACGTTCACGCATATCTTGGAAGGTTATAAAGTTGCAGATGAGATGAAGAAACATGGCGCAAGCGCTTCAACATTTACAGATTGGTGGATGTATAAATTTGAGGTTTACGATGCGATTCCCTATAACGGGGCATTGATGCATGATGTCGGAATCGTGACTTCTTTCAATTCTGATAGCGATGAATTAGCCAGGCGTATGAATCTTGAGGCGGCTAAAGCTGTAGCGTATGGAGGTGTGAGCGAAGTAGAGGCGCTGAAATTTGTGACGATCAATCCCGCGATTCAGCTTAAGATAGACAAATGGACCGGCTCTCTTGAACCCGGGAAAGACGGTGATTTTGTTGTCTGGAACGGTTCTCCATTGAGCACACTCTCGAAGGCGGAACAGACATGGATAGACGGCGCGAAATGGTTTGATATAGAAGATGATGCTAAGCTCAGGGTAGAAGTGAGGAAGGAGAGAGAGAAACTGATTCAAAAGATTTTAAGTTCTAGTTCAGATAAAAAAGATAAGAAGAAGGATAAGAATGATAAGAATGGTCACTCACTTAATGCAGAGGAGGAGTTCTAATGAGAAGTCTATCGAATAAGCTGTTACTGTTTCTGTCATTAGCCTTAATTCAGTCTGCCTCCTTTATTTTGGCGTCAGATGAAGTTCCGTCGAAAAAACAAGATCATCCTATAGCGCTAATTGGAGCCACGATCCATCCCGTGATTGGAGATGTTATCGTGAATGGAACCATATTGTTCGAAGATGGAAAGATTACGAATTTAGGTACTAGTATAACACTGCCTACAGGAACTCAATCCATTGACGTTGCTGGCAGACATATTTATCCCGGATTAATAAATGCGGACACACGACTGGGATTATTGGAAGTCGGCTCCGTTCCGGGTAGCCGGGACGACGATGAACTCGGCGATATGAATCCTAACGTAAGGGCAGAAGTTGCCCTGAACCCTGACAGTGAACTGCTTTCTGTCGTAAGAGCTCACGGGATAACGGTGGCAAATTCATTTCCCCGGGGAGGAATAATATCCGGAAAATCCGCTGCGATAATGCTTGATGGCTGGACTTGGGAGGATATGACATTGAAAGCGCCGGTGGCAATGCATATGAATTGGCCGAGAATGACCATTAACAGAGCTTGGTGGAACAGCACAAGCGAGGAAGATCAAATCAAAAACCGGAAAGAGGCTCTTGAAAAAATCGATTCCTTCTTCGATGATGCGAAAGCATATATGACTGCAAAATCCGTTTCAGGTAAAAACGGATTGCCTGACCAGAAAGTCGATCTCCGTCTTGAAGCGATGATCCCTGTTCTAAAAGGTGAATTGCCTCTCTGGATAGCTGCAAGTGAGATAAAACAAATTCAAGCAGCGATAGATTGGGCTGAATCGAAAGGAATTAAAACTGTAATTTACGGCGGCGCTGACAGTTGGCGATTAGCAAAGGAATTAAAGAAGATGAATATTCCGGTAGTGATCAGTTCCGTATTGGATGTGCCCACCAGAGCGTGGGAGGCGTACGATACCGGATATACCCTCGCCAATAATCTTTATAAAGAGGGAGTTAAGTTCTGTATTGGATACGCAACTTTTGCGGGAGAGCAACATAACGTACGCTACAATGCCGCAATGGCGGTTGCGCACGGATTGCCGGTGGATGAGGGAATTAAATCGATAACGATCTACGCTGCAGAGATAATGGGTATTGACGATCGGGTCGGATCGCTCGAAATCGGTAAAGACGCAACACTTATCGTTACCGACGGCAATCCGTTAGAGATCGTCACTTCAGTATCTATGGAATTTATTGAAGGCAGACCGATTGATCTTGACAATAAGCATAAAAGGCTTTACCGTAAATACACTGAAAAATATCGTCAAAAGGGATTAATAAAGTAATTCTAAATATAGGTTTAGAGATTCTGGGCTGTCTTAGGAAGACAGCCCATATTTTCTTATAACTTTACCGGCGATTTTGCCTGTATGCTCACTCCCATTGATTTCCAATTGCAGCCGGATTCTTCCAGGGCGGATATCCGGTACATTCTACAATTTAAGAATATTGCTTATAATAGAAAGTGATTATTACGTTGGTGCAATACGTTTTTTATTAATTGGAACTGAGTATATTCGTTCCATCAAACGCGCTTGTAATTCGATATCGATGAATAACAGCGCTCGGACTTGCTTCCATGCTCGATTGATGATTCCATAAGAGTTTTATGGCTTCTTCTTCATCCCGGTTATGCAGAAATTTTTGCTCATCAATGAATGCGTAAATTCCTTGATACAAAACATAAAGAGGACAAAATGAAGAATATTGGTGGTTCGTCGCACGGCAATCTGTACAGACAAAGCAATCTCTTTCCTCCGTATCAAATGCGTGAAAGGCGGATGAGCCGATAATGTCGTATAAGCTATTTGAAGCGCTTTCCAATCGTTGAGTATCACTGAAAGAATTATCATGTGCTCCGCAGTTGACCAAAGAGTCTTTCTTTTCACCGCACAATGGGCAAACAGGCTGATTTTCGGCAATATTTTTATGAGCGTCAATTAGGATTTCATTTTCATTTATTAAAATCGGTTTCATATATACTCCTTTTGTACGCCTAAATCTATTTATGCGTTCAGCTAATGTCAAGTAAAAAGTGAACATAAGGCGTAAATTGGGATTAGCTTTATTTTGACAGCTTTAAAACATATATTCTGTTCAATTCTAAAATAATTGACAAAAAGTTAACAGATAGGGCTAAAAGGAGAAATTTTGGGAAGCAAGGTAATAGAACTTATTGAGAAAGATGAAAACCGGTATTTAGAAGAACTTAAAGAATTTGTGCGGATTCCAAGTATCAGCGCTGATCCGGAAAAGGTTGATAAAATGATTGACTGTGCGAATTGGGTAAAGGGACAATTGGATAATATGGGTATGGAAAATACGGAGATAATTGAAACCGAAGGTCATCCTTCGGTTTATGGAGAATGGTGTAAGGCGGAAGGGAAGCCAACGATATTGATCTACGGTCATTATGATGTGCAGCCTGTCGACCCTGTTGATCTTTGGGATTCACCTCCGTTCGAACCAACGGTAAAAAATGGAGGATTATATGGTCGGGGGACGGTAGATGACAAGGGGCAAATATTGCTGCATATGAAAGCGGTAGAGGCGCATCTCCAAGCTGAGGGGGAATTGCCGATAAATATCAAATTCTTGGTCGAGGGCGAAGAGGAGGTAGGCAGCGTAAATCTTGTCCCGTTGATAAAAGAGAACTTAGAGAAATTGAAAGCTGACCTGATACTGATATCAGATTCATCTATGTTTGCCAAGGGAATGCCTTCCATCTGCTATGGTCTTCGAGGAATCTCATATTTCGAACTGAGAGTGAAAGGCACAAACGGCGATCTGCATTCAGGCAGTTTCGGAGGAGCGGTTATCAATCCGGCAAATGCTCTTGCTCGGATAATAGCGAAATTGAAGGATGAGAAAGGCAGAATACTGATTCCCGGAATATATGACGATGTATTGCCTCTTACCGATGAAGAACGGAGGGTCTTTGCGAATTTACCGCATGACGATGAAAAATATCGCAAGATGCTTGGGGCGCCGGAGCTGTTCGGAGAAGAAGGATATTCCACTCTCGAGCGGGTTTGGGCGAGACCTTGCTTGGATGTTAATGGATTCATATCCGGTTATACCGGTGAAGGAGCCAAGACAGTGATTCCGGCAAAAGCCTCAGCAAAGATAAGTTTAAGGCTTGTGCCGAACCAGACACCCGATAGAGTGGAGGAGCTGTTCAGAAAATATATTGAAGAGATAACACCTCCATCTGTGGAAGTCGAGATAGAAACGTTGCATGGAGGAATGCCGTATATTTCCCCAATAGACAATCCCATATTTGATTCTGTGAGAGATGCGTTAAAAAAAGGGTTTAAGGCGGATACCGTTGCAATAAGAGAGGGAGGCTCAATCCCAATCGTAACGGATTTTACAGAACTGTTGAAATCGCCCGTGATATTGATCGGTTTCGGACTACCGGATGAAAACGCTCACGCGCCGAATGAATGGATAGATCTTGAAAACTATCAGAAAGGAATTCTTTCTATGGCATATCTTTATGAGGGATTAGCCAAGAACTGAAAATCCGATAAAATATTGAGCTGATAATTAATCAGAACTTAGCGAAAGTATAAAATTAGTTAGTAGAATTTATGCTTTCGATAATTTCACTATGATCGGGGAATCTCCCAAGCTCTTTTTTTGAAAAAATATTTGTTCCATCTACAACGACTTCAAATACGCCATGACTTGAAGCGATAAGTTCGCTCTCTACGTTAAATTTTTTTCTTAATTCAGCCGCCAAACTGGTGGCTTGCGGGAGGTACCCTCAAACGCTGCAATATTCAATGCTGATATTCATCATTACTCTCTATTTAAAATTTACCCGGCAATGGAATTTACTAAATTTTTTTGTTTAATCAAACAATCCGGAGCGGTCATGCTCCTTTGGGAAATTTTTCCTTTACTGTTTTATCGATGAAATCTTTTACCCTGCGAAGAAAAAGTGTTGGGCCGGACTCCGACGGATTTAATCCTCTTACCCGGATGTAATCGTATTCGATCGTAAAGAATAATGCCGTATTTAGAGTTATGCCGCTTTGAGTGGCGAGCGGTTCAAAGTATTTTCTCAGAGATTCACTACCGTTACTCTTGATTTTCAGTCTCAAAGGACGACTCGCAAGATTACTTTCGTGAGCTTCAGGCAATTGTCTTTTCATTTGCTTATAAAGTTGAATTTGGTTTTGAACATAATTTTTCCAGCCTGACCATCGGTTCAGGAATAAAACAAGCACAAAGAATATTAAAGCGGCTAATATGAAAATATTGTCATTGTCAAGTAAAGTCATATCTAAGTTGCGAAGGTAAACAAAATATATATTCGCACTATAGTAATGTCAAAGAATTGTTATTACCATTATTATAAACACTTGAAAAGAATAAATTGTTGGAATATATTATTGAGCCATGAATATTCATCGAATAAACATCTGAGAAAGGCATAGAACTTCTGATATTAAAATCACGAATTTCTGCAAAAAACCAGACTGTATTATTAATTTTTTAAGGTGATTTTTGAGTAACAAAGAAAAAGAATTAGAAATATTTGCTCAAAAGCAACGAGAGCAGACCAGAAAGTTAATAGACATCGGTATTGCGCTTTCCGCGGAGAAAAATATATCAGTTCTATTAGAGCTCATTGTGGACAGCGCCCGCGAATTTACGAATGCTGACGGAGGGACTTTGTATCTCGTGAGTGATGACGAAAGTTCATTAGAATTTGAAATTGTTCAGACAGACAGCTTAAACATCAGGATGGGTGGAAAAACAGGAGAAGAAATTAATTGGCCTCCAGTGCCGCTTTATAAGGAAGATGGCTCGCCTAACACAGAGAATGTCTCGGCAGATGTGGCAATAACAAAAAAACTCGTCAATATTCCTGATGTTTACGATGTAGAGGGTTTTAATTTCGAGGGTACCCGTAAATTCGATGAAAGCACCGGTTATCGCTCCCAATCAATGCTGGTAATACCGATGCTTAACCATGAAAACGAGATAATAGGTGTACTACAGCTAATAAATGCAAGAGACGCCGACAGCAACGAAACTATACCATTTCCTGATGATGATATAGATCTATCGGCATCGGTCGCATCTCAAGCTGCGATAGCGCTGACCAATGTTCGGTTGATTCAGGATTTGAAAGACCTATTCGATTCTTTCATTAAAACCATCGCTACCGCCATTGACGAAAAATCACCTTATACGGCAGGACATATTACCAGAGTCGCCAATCTCACAATGAAAATAGCCCATGTAGTGAATAAGACTAAATGGGGCAAATATGGTGATTTGACTTTTAATGAAGATGAATTAGAAGAGTTGCGGCTTGCAGCGTGGATGCATGATGTTGGAAAAATCACTACTCCTGAACATGTCGTTGATAAGAGCACCAAACTTGAAAAGATATTTGACAGGGTGGAGCTGTTACAGGTTCGGTTTGATGCGATAAAATATCAAGCATATTCCGAATGGTATGAGAAGAAAGCGGGATTGATCGACTCTAAAGGAAAAGATTCGGAAGAGATCAAGAAATTGGATGAGGAATATTCAGGTAAAATCTCCCAAATTCAAACCGATGCAGACTTTTGCATTAAGGCAAACAGACCGAGCGAGTTTATGGAAGACGAAACTATCGAACATTTGATAGAAATTTCCAAGAAAACTTTTAACCTTGGTGGAGAAACTCGACATTATCTCTCGGAAGATGAACTGGAAAATCTTTCTATCAAGCGGGGAACATTGAACGTAAGTGATAGAAAGATAATCGAAAATCATGCCATGATGACTCTGAAAATGCTTAATGAGCTGCCATTCAGTAAGAAATTAAAACATGTCCCCGCTTATGCCGCATCGCATCATGAAAAGCTGAATGGAACGGGGTATCCACTTAAAATGAAAGGTGAAGAGATATCTTCGCAAGCGAGAATAATGGCAATTGCAGATATTTTTGAAGCCCTAACGGCGAAAGACAGGCCTTATAAAGAACCGATGATGCTTTCACAAGCGATCAAGATACTCGGCTTCATGGTAAAAGATGATCACATTGACGGAGATTTTGTAGAAATATTTCTGAAAGAGGGACTCGCTGAAACATATGCGAAGGAACATCTGCTCCCAACTCAAATTGATTGGAAGACTTCTGATTTAGAAAACTAAAAACGCTCCTTTTCGGAGCGTTTTTTAGTTCTCAAATATCCGATTAGATCATTCCGGCATCGTTTCCCCTCCAACTATATTTACACTGCCTTCATTGAGAGATTCGATCCCTTCTTTTACCTGAGCTATGTCACCGGAAATTACAAGTGTCATATGTTCAGGGTCGATCAGCTTTTGAGCTGTAGCCATAACATCCTGCATCGTGACCGCCTGAATTTTTTCTCCATATGTGCTATAGTAATCGTCAGGCAGGTCATTAAGAAGCTGGGAACCGATAATGCCTGCTATCTGGGAGGGCGTTTCAAAAGTTAACGGAAGTCTCTGAACGATGCTCTTTTTTGCGTGCTCCAGCTCTTCGAGAGTTACATGCTCGCTTCGTATCCTTCTAAGTTCATAAAGAAATTCAACAATGGAAGAATCAGTAACATCAGTCTTGACACTTGCTCTGGCAGAAAAAGAGCCTCCACTTTTACGCGCTGAAAAGCTGGTTCTTGCTCCGTATGTATAACCTTTGTCTTCACGTAAATTCAAATTTAATCTTGCGGAAAATTGTCCACCCAATATCATGTTCAAAACCACAGAATTAATATAATCTTCCGAGGCCCTCGATATGCTGTTATGGCCAAAATACAGATAGGATTGAGCCGCGTCCGGTTTGTCGACTAAATAGAACGCAGTTTCACTGATTTCTGGAACATCATAATTCATAGTCTCGGGGATCATCCCGCTTTCCCAGCTGCCGAAGTGTTTTTCTAAAATCGGAAGCATCTCGGATTCGGTCACATCGCCGACAACTATCAGAGTTGCGTTGTTCGATTTATAATACGTGGAATAGTAATTTTTCAGATCGCTCTGAGTTATTGATTTCATACTTTCTTCGGTTCCGTTTATAGGCGTCCCGTATGGATGAGAATCCCCATAAACGAGTTCGGCGAATGCTAAGGCGGCGAGAGTGATAGGACGGTCTTTTCTTTGAAGAATTCGGGTCAACCTTCGTTCCCTTATCTTTTCCATATCCTTTGTCGGAAAAGTAGGATTGAGAGAAATATCGGCAAAGATCTCCATAGAAGTGTTCAGGTGTTTCTTGAGAGTGGATAGAGTCACGAAACTTCCGTCCCAACCTGAGCCTGAACCGAGTCTCGCTCCCACATAATCTTTAGCGTCAGCGATTTCAAATGCGTCTCGAGTCGTTGTTCCTTCATCGAGCATATCAGCCGTAAAACTTGCCGTGCCTGCTTTACCGGCAGGATCAACGAAAGACCCCGATTTAATAACTAGCCGAATATCAACTAAGGGCAGTTCATGATGCTCCACTAATTTAACTTCCAACCCGTTGGAAAGCGAAAAATTTTGAATCGCCGGTAAGGCGAGATTAGGTAATCTGCCTTCGGTTGGCTGGATGGTCCTGTCGAACGGCATTGAGCTGTCAGCCGTTTTTGACCCGTACTCAGCTCCGGCACAGGCAGAAAAGATCATCAGCAACAAAAAAGTAACAGTGTTTAACAATGTTTTATTCATTTTAATCATACCTCCAAGATCAAAAGTTAGAGTTATTTGGATGCTTGTAATTCCGGTTTTCCTTCAGGAACGACGCTCAAAATAATAAGATTATTTTTGTCAAGATACTTATTGGCAACTCTTTGGACGTCTTCGGCTGTGACTCTCGAAAATCTCGAGAGGTCCTTTTCAAACCCGTCAGGATATCCAGTCCATGTGTAATAAGAGTTGAGCCTATCTGCTTTACGTCCTATTGATTGAATTCCAAATACGAAACTTGCCTCGATACTGTTTATCGCTCGACGCATCTCCCGTTCGGTTGGTAATTCATTTTGTATCTTCTCTACCTCTTCCCAGACAACTTTTTCGATTACACTCAAATTCGTTTCGGGAGTGGCGGTAATCTCCATTTCAAAGGAGCCGGCTATTTCTCTTGAAAATTGAAATGCCGCCGCATCCTGCGCAATAGGATTATCATATATCATTGCTCTGTAAAACCTTGAATTTTTACCGCTGGAAAGTACTTCACCAAGAACATCAAGGGCTGCCTCGTCTTCATCAAAGCGGGAAACGCTGTTCCATACAAAATAAATGCGGGGAAGTTGAACTTTGTCTTCCATCATAAACCGGACTTCTTCCGTGAGGACGGGCATATCGGGATTCGGATGTACTACTTCAGGACCTGAGGGAATTTCTCCAAAGTATTTTTCTACCCAGACTTTTGCCTGATCTGAATCAAAATCACCTGCTATGACAAGACTTGCATTATTAGGTCCATAATATGATTGGAAAAAACTTTTTATATCATCAAGTGAGGCTGCGGAAAGATCTTCCATCGAGCCGATCGTTGACCAATGATAAGGATGCTCTTCGGGGTAAAGTTTAAAATAGATGTTTTCCCACGCAAGCCCATATGGTCTGTTTTCATAACTTTGCCGGCGCTCATTTTTCACAACATCTCTCTGGTTATCTAATTTTTTTTCGGTCATAGCCGGAAGGAGCCATCCCATCCTATCGGATTCGAGCCAGAGCAGCATTTCGAGATAATTACTCGGTGTCGTCTCATAATAGTTCGTCCTGTCTGAAGTGGTTGAACCGTTGAGGCTGCCACCGACACCCTGAATAAGTATAAAATGTTTATCGTCTCCGACGTTTAAGGAGCCTTGAAAGAGCATGTGTTCAAAAAGATGAGCAAAACCGCTTCTTCCCGGTTTCTCATCTTTTGATCCGGTATGATACCATATATTTACGGTAACTATCGGAGCAGAACTATCATTATGAAGGATCACCGTTAGACCGTTATCAATCTTATACATCTCATTTTCAACGCTTATCTGTCCAACTGCTACAGATGAAAGGCTAATTAGGACGAACAACAGAGTCGTATTTAATTTCTTATTCATTGCATTCTCCTGTTAAAATAGTCAAACATAAAGGGGGCTCGATTTTGTTAATATTAATCCAAAACCGAGTGCCATACTTAATATTACAGATATTATAATAATATTTCAAGGAATTGTAACGAATTTTTGGTCGTTGACATTTCCCTGCCATTTCCTTAATTTACTGCAAGCTTAATAACTTACGGTAATTCCTGACTTTAGTTTCAAAAATGCGCAATTAGAAAAGAGTAAAGAATATAAAAAATAGACATGGATAATATTTTATTAATAGGAATTCTTTTAGGAACTCTCATACTGTTCATTTCGGATCGGTTATCGGCTGATCTTGTTGCGTTGTTGGCGCTTGTTGCATTGTTGCTATTTAAATTCATCACACCCGAAGAAGCGGTATCAGGGTTCTCAAACAGCGCGACGATAACTATCGGTGCTATGTTCATCCTCAGCGCCGGATTGATTCATACCGGATTAGTAAATCAATTGGCAGTGCTTGCGGCTGAAAAGATCAAGAATGCCCAGTACGGTTTGATGCTATTCATAATTGTGATCGCCGGAGGAGTTTCGGCGTTTATAAATAACACGGCTGTCGTAGCTGTATTTCTACCCGTAATTATTAAGATTTCAAGAGAACGGGGACTGAGTCCCTCCAAGTTTTTAATACCGCTTTCATTTGCTGCAATTCTTGGCGGGAGCGTGACGCTTATCGGTTCGTCAACTAATATTCTCGTTAGCGCTATCGCAAAAGATCATGGACTCGCTGAATTTAAGATGTTTGAATTTGCACCGGTCGGCATGACGCTTTTTGTGGCGGGAGGTTTATTTTTATGGCTGTTCGCATATCGCATACTTCCCGAGAGGGCAAGTACCGGAGAATTGACTAAAAGTTACAATATGAAAAGGTATCTGACGGAGATTACCGTCACCGAATCTTCTCCGCTGATTGGAAAGACACTCATGGAAAAAAAGATAGCCGAAACTTATGATGTCAACATACTCGAGATCATCAGGGGAGAAGAAAAAATTTGGCGAAAGTTACGTTCAACTGCTATCGAAAAAGACGACCTTTTATTGGTGAGAGGAAGTGTACAGAATATTGTAAAATTTACAGCAGGTGAAAATCTTCAAAGTCTGGGCGATACAGTGTTAGGAGATGAGGATCTCCAAGCAGAAGATGTTATTCTTGCAGAGGCTGTGATCGCTCCTAATTCTACGCTGATCGGTTACACGGTGAAAGAGATAAATTTTAGACAGCGATTCAGCGCATTTGTTCTTGCGGTACAAAGCCACGGAACTACATTTCGAGACAAAATTGGGAGAATCCCTCTGCATTTCGGTGATTCTTTACTATTGCAGGGGAGCAGTAAGGCGATTCAAAACCTTCAAAATAATCAGGATTTTTTAATGTTAGAGGAGGTAAAACTCGAAAAATATCGAACAAATAAAGCATTATTAGCAATTGGCATAATCGCGCTTGTTGTTCTGTTTTCTGCTCTTGAACTCTTACCTATAATGGTAGCTGCTATATTCGGAGCCGTGTTAATGGTTGTAACCGGATGTATCAATATTAAAGAGGCTTATGCTAACATTGACTGGATGGTAATTTTTCTTCTTGCGGGGCTGATACCGATGGGAATAGCTCTTCAAAAATCGGGGCTTGTCAGATCAGCGGCTGATAATCTTTTGATCCTATTCGGAGATTTGTCTCCTGTTTTTATACTATCCGCGCTTTATATAGGTACCGTTCTGCTAACGTCTATTCTCTCAAATACCGCTACAGCAATTGTGGTAGCGCCGATCGGGATTTCTATGGCTCTCTCACTCGGAGTAAACCCGAAACCGTTTCTGATGGCTATTATGTTCGGCGCCTCAACCAGTTTGATAACTCCTATCGGATATCAAACGAATACTTTAGTTTACAGTCCCGGAAGATATAAATTTATTGATTATCTTAAGGTAGGGTTACCACTCAATATCATGGCATGGCTGATCGTTACACTTTTAATTCCCATTTTCTGGCCATTTCATTGACAATATGATCAGAATAATACTCTATTGGATCGACACTCACGGGTGGTTTATTACGGCAATTTTATCCTGTGTAGTGCTTGCTAACGTACCTACTCCCGAAGGATTGTCCGAAAACGGGATGGACGTAATAGCTATACTTGTCATGTCTACCATAATATTGATAACGGCTCAGGTTCCGCTTCCAACCGTTCCACTTCTTATAGCGGTTTTTCAAGTTTTACTCGATGTAAACACTCCTAAGGGCGTTTCTCAATCCTTTATGAGCGATTCTGTCTTCTTCATCATGGGTTCTCTCATGTTGGCTGTTGCGATAGTTCACCAAAAACTCGATAGAAGGATCGCATATTGGATATTGCATTTTGCGAAGGGGAGCATCACGCGACTATCAACGGGTTTTATATTAGTGTGTGCGATAATGGCATCATTTATCGGAGGACTTACAGTCGCTGCAATTATGCTGCCTGTGGCGATCACTATCGTAATTAACATCGATGAGAATCAAAAAAATATCCGCAATATCACGCTGATGCTAATGTTTTCCATAGCGTATGGCTGTGCCATAGCTTCGATAGGTACTCCTTCGGGCGGCGCGCGAAATGCTGTTATGATCGATTACTGGTCGCGTTTATATGATATAAAAATTAGTTATTTCGAGTGGATAAAATATGCCTATCCGATGGTATTGATTCAAATCCCGGTAGTAGCATTCTTATTAAGGATTACTTTCAAACCTGAAAAGATAAATATAGGCAATGCTCTCGATAAGCTTCGTGAATCGGTCAAGGCTGAAGGTAAAATGAACTATGCCGATTGGCTGACGGTATCAATTTTTCTTTTCATATTATTTTTATGGGTGACCTCAAGTGATACACTCGGATTAGGAATTCCCGCATTCATAGGAGTATCAGCGTATCTTGCCTTCGGTCTCATAAGCTGGGAAGAAATTAATAGAGGAGTTAATTGGGGTGTGGTGCTGCTATACGGTTCTGCAATTTCACTAGGTATAGCGATGCAGAACACGGGCGCGGCATCATGGATAGCAAACGCTCTGCTGAGCGGTTTTACCTCTCTACATCTTGGAGGAGGATTGCTCCTTATGGTTATCATGGCTGTAATAACTATGCTGGTCGCCAACATCATGAGTAATGGACCGGCGGTAGCGGTGCTTGGTCCTATATTCTTAGAAGTTGCGGTTTTGTCTGATATGAGCGTTATTTTAGTGGGATTCATAATCGCTATGGCTTCTTCCTTTACTTATATGACCATAATAGGCTCGCCGGCAAATACAATAGTGTATGGGAGTAATTTCATCAAACCGAAAGACTTTTTCAAAGCAGGGTGGAAGATGAGCATAGCGTCGATAATTATTTTAACACTTATATCTGCAACGTATTGGCAATTTCTTCAGTAAGATAGTGTTTAGGAGATCAACATGAAGTTGTTATTGTGTATAGCCGGGGGCGAAACGTCTCGTGATACCATAGTGGCGGGTGGGAAAATTGCCGCCGCGTTCAATACAGATCTGTCTGTATTGTATGTGGGCGAAAAACATGCAACACATATGACAAGCGCCGTGAATTTGAGCAGGATGAAGCTGTCGGAATGGAAGATAGAACTCCCGGGTGTAAAGGTTTTAGAATATGCGGAAATGGTCTTGCACGATTTGAATTTGCTTGAGGTTGATGATACGGGAGAGATCGTCGAAGTGCATTCTCTGAAACCCGATATAAACGGGGCATATGAGCTTCATGCAATGGGTAAGCATGGACAGAATATCCGGTTGCGGTTAAGAGAAGGGGAGATCATAGACGAAGTCATCAAGGAAGTTGACGTCGGTGGGTATGATGTCACAATCATCGGAGCGAGCAAAGAGCGTAGATTGGTTCAAAGGTTGATTCAATTCGTAGAATGCTCACTTTTTATTACGAAGAACATCCAAGATATTGATTATCGGTTTTTGTTTGCCGTTGATGAAACAGAAATGTCGAGAAAAGCACTGCTGCTCGGGGCTCGAACAGCCCATTTTCTTAAGGCGGAAGCAACCCTGCTGACCGTAGTTTCCAATGATTCCGACATCAAATCCGGCGAGGAAAATTTAAGCAAGGCTGAATCAATTTTACAGAGAGCAGGTGTCAAATACGATAAAAAAGTTATGGTAGGCGATCCAACTGAAATCATTATCGAAGAAGCGGGAGAGGATCATATAGTCGTGATGGGTTCGAGTAAAAGCTCGCAGCTGAGCAAATTTTTTAAGGCTACGAAAGCCGTGAAAGTTGTTCAAGACGGTAATTGCCCAGTGTTGATAGCTAAATGATTTTTACCGGTTTGTATTATTTTAGGTTAGGAAATAGCAGAACGTCAAAGTGCGTTACTTTCTCATCGGATTACGGCCGGTTCACTCCGTAGTTTTCGGGATATCATGATCAGCCAGCTCTTTCTTTCCGTTCCGAAATTTGGTGATTAATATCACGGAAAAAATGATGAAAGTCGCGGCGATCAATATCCGCTCGTCCACAATTTCATCTGCAAAAAACCAGCCGAGCAGCACCGCGATCACGGGGTTAACGTAAGCATAGGTGGAAACATGCGCAGGTGATGCGTGCCGGAGAATATATACGTACGAACCGAATCCGATTATCGAACCGAAAAATATCAGGTAGCCGAGAGATAGCGATGATTTGACCGATACCAGGCTTAAATTCAGGTCTGAAAATTCACCGTTCAAAGCGCTGAACAGCAGAAGAAATATTCCTCCCGAGATCATTTGCATCGAAGCTGAGATCATGGGGGATTTTGGGTGATGCGCCGTTTTGGAATAGACCGAACCGGCTGCCCACATGAACGCGGCAAAAAGCAGAAGGAACGCGCCGAACGGATCCACACTGGTCCCACCCGAAATGTTCTGAGGGTCGACCAGAATTATGAGACCGACAAATCCGATTACGATACCTGAGACGATTCCAAAATTGGGACGCTCGGTTTTATTCCACAACCAATTCAACAGTACCATCCATAGCGATACCGTGGCAACCATCAAAGCAGCGAGACCCGATGGAACAGTGTGCTCCGCCATGACAACGCTGCCGTTTGCCAGAGCGAGCAAGAGTAACCCGACAAACGATTCGATCTTCCATTCTTTTAAAGTCGGTTTGGCTCTTCCGCGTATTCTCAGATAAATATAAACCAAAATTCCGGATATAAGGAACCGGCTGCCTGCCATCAGGAATGTAGGAATCGATTCAATCGCAAACCGTATCGCTAAATAGGTGGATCCCCAGACCAAATAAACTGATGCGAAAGCCATGATAAGTTTGGCTCCCGGCAAGTTTAGCGTTCTTTTAACGGCTGCTACCATTTACTCATCTACAAATTTTATAGGTAATTTCGTTGATTCTTTGATCGTCGAAAGTACAATTGTAGTTCGGGTGGATTGAAGAGAATTAATTGCAGCAAAATCTTTCGTGAGAAGTCTCTCTAAATGATCGGTATCCTTTGTTCTTACTTTTACAAGAAGACAATCCTCACCGGCGACATAGTGAACTTCCAAAACTTCAGGGATTTTAGATAATTGTTCACCCATATGCCATGTTCCTTTCCCCTCAATTTCTCTTACAAAGATGAATGCAACTAAACCGTAATGCAGCGACTTTGGATTCAGTTTCACCTCATATCCCGATATGATCTCTTTGGCTTCTAATTTGCGAATCCGTTCAAGGACTGCTGAAGGCGCCATGTCAAGACTTCGGGAAATTTCTGCGTTCGAGATACGCGCGTTTTCTTGTAACAGGTCTAAAATCTTTAAGTCTATGTTATCCATTATTCTCTGATATCCCATTATTCACGAATTATATACTGAATATACGTATAAAAAACGAATTAGTTCCATATAAAGATTCAGATAAGAGAATTATCTATAAAAGTATATTTACAAAATGACAGTATTGTGCTGGTTAGGGATTGCCCTGACCAGCCGAAATATTCCTCTCTATCAACCAGCCTGACATTGATCTGACCTGTCCGTCAGCTGACGAACGAGCCTTCCCGTTTGATGTAAGGTGGGGGTGTAATTGTTCGGAGTATTAAAATTGAGAAGAGATTAACAATTACACCCTTCGTCACTTCATGACACCTCCCTCAAGGGAGGAGAGTGTGAGTTTAATGTATTCCCTTTGTTGGAAAATACTTCTGTTTATCGATTTGAAACTTTACAGCGCCTGATTCTTCCTATAGTTCACAACCTCGCTGAGGACAACACCTCCAAGGACAAAAACGGATCCGATCAACTGCAATCGACTTAGAGATTCTGAAAGGAGCGCCGCTCCGAGAAAAACAGCTATGACGGGAGATATGAAAGCCACCAATGATACGGTGATCACTTGCGTATGCTGAAGCATCCAATAGTAGATTCCAAACGCAACGGCTGAGCCGAAAATTGATAGATATAATAGCGCGCTCACAGAAGTAAGATCCCAAACAACAGGATGAGATGAAGAAAAGTAGAAATGGATCAGCAGTGTTGAGAATCCGCCGATCAACATACTCGTCCCATTCAAGACTAACGGGTTGAAAGAATGAATATGTTTTTTAGTGATCACGATTGATAGTGCCGCCGATATCGGACTCAGTGTCATGACAATCAATCCTTTCGAAGATAGACCTTCATCTGCTCCCATACTTTCCAAAAATATAAGTATAATACCGCTGATCCCGATGATCATTCCTAACAGGCGGAGCGGCGATAAGTTTTCGTTTTTAAGAAATATGCCGGCAAAGAGCGCTACGAATAGAGGCATGGTGGCGAAAAGAACAGATGCCAGACCGCTTGAAATATACTGTTCTGCCCAATAAATGGCGCTGTAAGAAACAGTAAATAACAATATTCCTATCAGAGCGGAGATTTTAAGGAGTTCTAAAGAAATGGAAAGTTCGCGGTTTTTGATAACACTGATCAACAGTAAGATAGTGCCTGCTAAAAGAAATCTGATACTTACTCCAAGAAAAGGCGGCATTCCTTCAAGTCCGATCTTAATTACGAGCCACGTTGTGCCCCAGATCAGGCTCATCGCCAGGATGCCCAAAATCTTCCTGTTTCGGGAAACTTCCGTCAATCGACGGTGATCCCTTCGATTGTCATGAGCAATCTTTTTTTGTGAAGTCCGCCTGTATAACCTCCAATCTTTCCTGAAGCGCTGATCACCCTGTGACATGGGATCACTATCGGCAACGGGTTTTTGGACATAACTGTTCCGACGGCGCGGGAAGCTCTCGGACTGCCTGCCCGCAAAGCAAGTTCACCGTAACTCAAAGTCTCACCATAACCGACTTTAGAGCAGGCGATGAGTACTTTTTTCCCGAAAGGGGTCATAGAATTCAGGTCGAGTGGGAAATCTATGTTATGCTGTCTGCCTGAAAAATAATCATCCAACTTCGTTATCAATTCCGAAATGAGATCATTATTGAAGATTATCTCCATTGTCGGATAGATCTCTTCTACCTCTTCCGCAAATTGAGTTATCGATTGAGATTCGGAACTGACCCTGCAAATCCCGCGAGGAGAGACAGCCAGGTAAATTTTTCCAAACGGACTTTCTTCAAGGAATCCGATATGAACTTGATTCGTCTTATTTGAATTGCTCAAAGCTCAAACCGTTCTCTTCGATTGTCTGATTCCTTCTTCCGTATCGACTTGCCATAACAGAATTAAGCCGATTATCAGAAAGACTATAAGCGAAACGATGCTTGCTCTTGCGCTGCCGAACAATTGTCCCATAGCCGCAAATGTCAATGGTCCCATTATGGATGCAAATTTGTTGCTTATGGCAAAAAACCCGAAGAATTCGGCGCTGTTCTCTTTCGGGACAAATGAAGCGAAGAGCGATCTGCTGGTAGCTTGAGTCCCTCCGAGCACGAGTCCCACAGCTCCCGCGAGAATCCAAAATTCTAAGGCTGATTCAAGGAAATAAGCATAAATGACTATGCCCGACCAAGCGATCAGGGAGACGATGATGGCTTGTTTCGCTCCTATTTTTTTAGCGAATTTTGCAAACATCAAAGAACCGGGCAAAGCAATAAATTGGGTCATAAGCAATGCGCCTATGAGATCTCCTTCACCGAGACCGATCTCCACTTTACCGAATATTGTGGACATAGCGATCACCGTCTGAATTGCATCATTATAGATGACAAACGCCAAAAGAAACTTGGCTAATTGTTTGTATTGTTTGATCTCTTTAAGTGTTTTGAAAATTTTCTTAAAACCGAATGAAATATATTTTTCACCCTGAGGCAGACCCAAACCCTTTCTTTCTTTCAGATATTTGAATGTCGGGATAGACATCACCACCCACCATATACCGACCGTGAGAAAACTGATACGTGTACCGAGAGCTCTGCTTTCTAAGCCGAACCACTCGTGATTCGTAATCAGCAATAGATCAAACACTAACAAAATTCCACCGCCTATGTATCCGTACCCGAACCCCTTACCCGAAACCCAGTCTATTTCATCTTTATCGGCGATTTGAGGCAGAAAGGCATTATAGAATACGCCCCCGCCCGCAAAACAGATATTCGCGAATATGAAAAGGATCATTGCCATAAGGTATTCTCCATCTCCGACAAAAAAGAGGAGAGCGCAAAAGAAACTTCCCACGTAAGTATATCCCATGAGCAATTTTTTCTTTGTACCGGCGTAGTCGGCAATCACTCCCAAAACCGGTGCCGATAAGGCTACTATAAGCATACTGAACGAAAGTGTATATGCCCATAACGAAGGAGAGGCTATAGTGAATTCGTTCCCGAAAAATCGAAAAACGGCGCCGCCTTCAGGAACGAGAGTAGAAAAATATATCGGTAAAATTGCAGCGAGTATGATTACGGCGTATCCGGAGTTGGCGAAATCATACATCACCCATCCGAATATTTCGCGTTTCTTAGCAGTATCCATTATAATTCCGGAATATTGAACTCTCTTTCATGTAATTACAGGTAAGATTCAAGTAAGATAAACATATACTTTTAACTCTTTTAGAGCAAGATATATTGATAAGAAGTGAAACAAATTATTTGCGGTTACACGAGATATGATTAAATTGTGCTCTGAAACCGAATTTAAATTTTTCAGGAGAATATTGATGGAAACAACTCGGGCTACTTCCGAAGAAACAGAGCAAGCATGGCAAATTCTCACAAGCACAGGCGCTTACCGGGAAGGGCATTTTGAATTTGATAAAACGGGCTTACACTATGATAAGTTTTTTCAGCTGCCTTTAGCATATCAATATTCGAAGAATGCCCGTATTTTATCGGTAACTTTGAGTCGTATGATTCGGCGAAGCGGGGTGCTATCGCGTTTTCAAAAGGGTAAGACATTTACTATTGTCACACCGTCGGACGTGGGAATTCCGATCGCTTTTTGGGCAGGAGAAGTGCTTGACGCCGATAGGATTTTGTGGATGCCGAAAATTGAAGGAGAACGAACTTTCCATCAGTTTGTGGAGCTGAGCGAGCAAGACCAGGTGATGATAGTGACCGATATAATGTTCAGCGGTGAGCAAGTGAAAAATGCGTACGATAAAATAAAATCAACAGGCGCTTCGGTAGTATTGATAACCTCAATTGTCGACAGAAGAAAAGAAGTCCATGAATACGATGGAGTTTTAGTAATGCCCTTACTTAAAGTAAACAGCGAACGCCATTCTCCTGAAGAGTGTCCGATGTGCAAAGAAGGGATCGAGCTAACGAAAGTTCAGCTCGGTTAATTCAATAGAATTATTCCGCTGAGTTCGATCTTCGTCTCTCCGCTATGCCTCAAAATAGGTTTAAGTCAATTATAAAGCCATATATACTCCTCTAATCTCCTTAATACGAGGCTCTACACAAGTGCTGTTTTGTGTTGTTTTACGTCTTTTAATGATCTTTGGTTGGGCAC
>SORT01000028.1 GCA_004402895.1 Fidelibacterota bacterium MT.SAG.3
GGGTTACACAGCAGAGGAGATGGGCTTGTTGGGGTCTAAATATTACGCCGATAATCCGGTATTCCCGCTTGGAAAAAGCGTTGCCTCAATAAATATTGATATGCTGAACTTTGCCGGCGAAACTCACGACTTGATAATGTTTGGGAGCGGAAAATCCGACTTAGACGAGTACGCGAAGCGGGCGGCAAAGAAATTAGGAATGCACGTTCAGGACGATCTTTGGCCACAGGAGAGATACTACTACCGGTCAGACCACATCAGCTTAGCTAGAAAAGGACTCCCATCCATGTCGATGGATACCGGTATAGACAGCAAGGAGCATGGCAAGGAGTGGGGTATGGAATATCACCAAATGATCACAGACTCGATCTATCATAAAGTAACCGATGAATATAGTGAAGATCTGAATGTCGACGGCATCATGCAATACCTTCAGGTAGTGTTTGATGTCGGATATACGCTGGCTAATTCTTCTAAATTCCCTAATTGGAAGAAAGATGATGAATTCCGACCGATCCGCGATGCAAGCAGAAGCAAGGTGAGAATGGAGAAGACCTCCTACTAAATTTTTAATGATAGCAAGTCGGGGTGTCAACTTCGTGGCGGGATGGCGAAAATTCTGTCTCGCACATTTCTAATATCAATATAGAAGCAAATTAATCCCTGAATAGGAAGACAATTGTTCTTCCTCACATGGTTCCTGTGACTGTTGTCACTCTGACCGAATTCCCCCGGAACTATACCACCATTACGTCATATAGCCTCCATGAAAATCAATTGGGTAAAAGATGCTGCTAATTGCAATTATTTATCACTATGGGTCAATGCTGATCAAGAAGGATTTTCCTCATCGGTTGTATCTGAAGAGAATCCAGTCTTTTATTGCCACGGTTATTGTGGTAGGAGCGGCAAAACCTCAAGCATGATAAATATCCACGTAACTGTTTTTTAATTCTTACGTTATAGCCGACCACTCATCTCACTACGTGCTTATTGAAGAAATGATATAAGCATGAGAATGAACTGTCCGGGACGCGGTCAGTTCAGAGTGGTCGGTGATTTTTTGCAGCAGACGGTTTCCTTTCATCTTCTTTCGGTTTTAAAGAGTCTGAATTTATCAGCGGGGAGAAGTTTTGAGGTCTGAGAATAGTTTAAAGCGCTTGACAGTCTATCTTGCACCTGATTATATTAACGCCTTCGGAGAGGTGGCCGAGCTGGCTTAAGGCACTCGCCTGCTAAGCGAGAGTGGGGGTTATACTCCCACCGAGAGTTCGAATCTCTCCCTCTCCGCAAATGTTTTTCGTTTACATTCTTAGAAGTAAAGCTGACAATGGTTAATATATCGGTTATGCATCGGATCTGAACAAAAGAATTAGAGAGCATAATTCAGGTAAAACGAAGTCGTTAAAGCATCGACTTCCTCTTGAGTTATTGTATTCGGATGAATATGAATCAAAAAGAGACGCAAAGGCAAGGGATGTACAACTGAAATCACACCCCTCGTCCGCCAACTGACGGACACTCCCCGTAAACAGAGCGGAACATAAGGATATTATACTTTGATTATAAACCACCCCACGCTTACAGCGTCTCCCCTCCTTAGGAAGGAAGGGAAAAATCGGACTATTTCTTAATCTTCGCTTTTCGTTATCAAAATATTAACTTCTTTGAAAGCTACATCCCTTAGTGGGATAATACTCTTATACTCTTCATTACTGAATGTTTCAACAGCAATATCATAAGAAGGATATTCGACTAATAAGATAAAATGAGGAGTATTTCCGTTCCCTAAATTCCTGTCGATCACATATTTAGAAAGAACCTTTCCGCCATTCGCTTCTCCGTTTGCGTTTGACCTCTTTGAGTATTCCTCAAATTCCTTAGTCTTCATTCCACCTTCATTGAAAGTTCCTTCCAAAATCACAACACACTTCTTTTCATCTGTCATTGGTCATTTCTCCGTTTAAAATTATTTAAATAGGCTTCTCAAAATTAAAATACATGATAGTTAGAATCAATATAATGTTAACCGATGCTGCTGCGCCTGCTCTCCTGATCGAGAGCAGGACAAAAACAGGTGGAAATAGATCTGAATCCTGTTTAAATTTGTTTTTAATCTAAGGATAACATTTTATGCTCATAAAATATGAAAGAGCGGAAGATGCATTTCTTGCCGTGGCGTGGGCAATAGTCGTAGCCGACAGGGTAGGCAGCGCACTGGAACGCAATTTCATGCACGCGGATGTCAAAAGTATTGCGCTTTTCAACGATTATACGGAAGAAGAATATTCCAATATGGTCGGCGCGATGTATATGAAGGCGAATCAGACATTTTTAGACGAAAGCGGCGTGTTGATAGATGAGCGGGTGCTTGAGATGATCGCTGCAGTGAACGATTGTCTGAATTCTGAAGATTGCTTAGAAGTCTACAGGATGGCGGTGGGAATCGCTTGTGTCGATGAGCTCTGCAAAGAGGAGATAGAACTGCTTGCTCTGCTTCAGTCTGGCTTGAACATCGGTGAAACTGACGCAATAGAAGCGCACAAAGAATTCAAATACATGATCTGAATCTCTAAAAACTCCTGAATTATCCGTAAAAACCGCTAAAACTCATCAATTTAGACCGAAAAACAAAATCTGATTTATTTCAAAAAAGTGAATTTTTTACTTGCATAGTCACATTGCGTTAGTAAATTGCATCTGCAACAGAGACAGAAGTATGAGAAAACAGAAAAATTAGATCAGTATACAATTCAAAAAGTATCCAAAAGGTCCAAATAGAAAAATCTGTTCGTGATTCATGCATCTCTGATAAGTACAATGCCAATAAAAGGAGAAATTAAATTATGGCAGATAGAGAAACAGGCACAGTAAAATGGTTCAACACCCAAAAAGGTTTTGGGTTTATCTCACGTGAAGACGGTGACGATGTATTTGTTCACCACACGTCCATCAGCTCGGAAGGCTTCCGCAACTTAGAGGAAGGCCAGAAGGTTGAATTCACCGTTGGTGAAGGAGAAAAAGGACCCCAAGCGCTTGACGTTAAAGGGCTGGAAGATTAAGAATTTTAATTAGTTAAAATTCTAACACCTTGGAAGGTAGTGACTGTTGATCTAATTTTTCTTCAATTACCCTTTTAAGTAATCAAGACCTCCGGGCTTACGCCCGGAGGTTTTTTTTAGTTTTATATTTATATAAAAGCTTCCCTCCTCGAAAAACAGTTGAACCTGTAAGATTTTCTTTTATATAATAATCTAATATGGTAGCCATTATATTTTGAAAAGAGATAAAATCGATTATATTGTAATATTACGATGAAAGAAGATATAAGAAGTGAACCACCCCCACGCTTTTAGCGTGTCCCCTCCTTTGAAAGGAGGGGAGATTGAAAGGAAAGAATGACAAATTCAGAAAATTTCGAGATTAGAGAGGCGATAGAAGCGGATATTCCGCTTGTCCTGCATTTTATAAAGGAGTTGGCGGAGTACGAGAAGCTCTCTCACATTGTGGAGGCGGATATTGAGACGCTGAGGGAATCGATGTTCGGAGCGGATGCGAACACTAAGGCGTTGTTAGCGTATTATGAGGGTGAGCCGGTCGGATTTGCGATTTACTTCTTCAACTTTTCTTCATTTGTAGGACGGATGGGGTTGTATTTGGAAGATCTGTATATCGATCCGACCATGAGGAGTATGGGGTTCGGCAAGGCAATGCTAAAAAGATTAGCGCAGATAGCGACAGAGAAGAATTGCGGACGGATGGAGTGGGTAGTGCTCGACTGGAATGAGCCTGCCATCGAATTCTACGTTAAGCTCGGAGCGGAAGCGTTAGGTGACTGGACAACATTCAGGCTCAACCAGAAAGAAATTGAAACATTAGCTGCAAGTTAGCTCGTATATTCAATAATATTATTTTATCAAACACAATTAGTAACCGGGAGCAGAAATGAACAGACTATTCAATCTCAACATAATTATTTTAGCGCTTTTTATCGGATGTTCGGGAGGAAAGGAAATGACCGAAACGACCGAAATAACCGTACCGTTAGATGAACTTATTTCAGGCAGCATTCTGCCTGAGATCTATAAAACGGCTGACACCGCGGTTGATACCGTTGCTGACACAGCGGTAGACTCCGTGGCGGACACAGTGGCTGTTAGTCCCGACTTAGACGGAAATGAAGCTTTCGAGGCTTACTTAGAAGCGTTAGTAAGATCGGCAACGGAAAAATCAACGCCTGAATTGGCTGCGGAATTAGCGCTGCTTAGAGATGCTGAAAAAGTCCCTGCGGAGAATCTGAACACCGCTTCGGTTCTCTTGCGGAATTATGTCGTCAAACGGTATGGCGATCTGATCGTAAAAGACCTCCAGACCATGGTGGGATTCCAAACCTATGCGGAAGAGGGGAGAGAGAACTGGATGGCTCCGGAGTTCCTGCGTCAGCGTGAATGGTTGAGTTCAAAAGCGGACGAACTCGGATTGGGTTTCAAGACTTATGACGGGAGGGTTGACGAGTTTACGCTTGCCGGACCCGAAGCCGTATTGGCGGTCTTGACGCATGGCGATGTGCAGGGAGTCGAAGGGCAGGAATGGTCGTCATCGCCATGGACAGGTGATATCGTGGACGGTAAGATAATCGGCAGAGGCACGCAAGACGATAAAGGCGCGGTAGTAATGACCTACTACGTTCTCAAGGCATTGAAGGATACAGGGTGGGAGTTCAATCATACGCTGAAACTTATCATCTCGAACGGAGAGGAATCGAGCTGGGAAGAGATATCGTATTATCAGGAACGCGCGCCCGAACATGAATATACCATAGGAATAGACGGCGAATATCCCGTGACGCACGCGCAAAAAGGATACGGACTGCTGACGCTCACTTCCGGCGAAATCAGCATGAGCAAGAAAAAAGGCGAATGGACCGTGCTTTTGATGTCGGGTGGATTCGGAGGTTCGATTATTCCTGAAAAAGGGGAGGCAATTGTTGCCGGAGTGACCAATTCGCTCAACAGGCTGACAAAGTTGGCACGCGCCTGGGAAAGCGAAAATCCGCCTGCCAAATTCACTCTCACTTCGGAAAAAGGCAATGTGAAACTGATCGCGCACGGAGCGAGCGGTCACTCTGCTTCACCCGAAAGCGGTCATAACGCATTAGGCGACCTTACCGCTTTTCTCGCATCGCTCGACCTGACGCCGAATAGCTGGGGCGTGCTCACAATGCACCTCGGCAGATATATCGGTACCGAAACGGACGGCGCATCGTGGGGAATCGCCCACACCGATTCCGTAATGGGGTCTATGACGACCAATTTAGCGATCATCAGCGTCGAGGATGGCAATCCAACCGCGCTCGTGAATATCAGAGCGCCGAGAGGAATCACGGCTGAGCAGGTAGAAGCGGCGGTAAATAAGCGGATAAATAAAATCAACAAGGAGTACGGCTCCGCCTTATCTCTTTCAATGACACTCGGTCCGTACCATTTCGTCCCGACAGACGGCAAGCTCGTCAATACGCTTCTTGAAGTTTGGGAAGAGGTCACAGGCGAACCGGGCAAACCGGTGGCGATCGGAGGGGGCACACAGGCGAGGCTCTTCCCGAATGGAGTGGATTTCGGACTCTCAACCGATGAAAAGCATTATCGAGGTCATGGCGCCGACGAGTATATGAGACCTGAAGAGCTTTTCATGGCAGCCGAACTGACGATAAGCGCGATCTTGAGACTCACGACAACAGAATAAACGATATGCTGTCTTTGCGAGGAGTGGAACGACGAA
The DNA here is from genome assembly GCA_004402895.1 of Fidelibacterota bacterium MT.SAG.3. GTDB lineage: Bacteria > Fidelibacterota > SORT01 > SORT01 > SORT01 > SORT01. The sequence goes on from SORT01000028.1 coordinate 5,779, forward strand.
GCAGCCGAAGACAGGCGTAAGCCAATCTCAACATTAAACTAAAGATAGTATGAGATTGCCACATCCACCATCTGGCGGATTCGCAATGACGTCAATCCTGACCGCACGGGTTCAGAATTGCATGTAATGGCGTCAGGGCAAGCCCCGACTGCCACACAAAGAGGGGAACTTTTTGCTTCATAAATGCGATAAGCGCGATCTTGAGACTCACGACGGGAGAATAAACTAAGATAAAAATGGTGATATTTTTTATAATCTAAATTTTCAGGGGATGATCTTAGCTCTTGTTGTAATCGCTTCAATCAGCTGCACATTGACCTCGAATGTTGAACAAAATTCAAAAATAAATACCGCTTCATTGGAGAATGTGATGACAATCAAGGGAGAGTTTGAAATCAGTATGATACCTCAGGAAGATGGCGATCTTGAAGGTACCGGAAAAGGGCAGATGCTGAGTGTCCGTACTTCTGTTGAAGGCTCCGCAGGTTACGTTGTAATAGAGCATGTCACCGGAACACTCAGTGGACGCTCGGGCTCTTTCACTCTCCAACACAGCGGGATTATGAACCGGGGCGAATCGAAACTTACTATCTCAGTTGTACCTGATTCGGTACCGACGAATTGTCAGGATTGTCAGGAGAAATGAAAATAATTATTACCGAGGAAAAGCATTACTACGAATTTACATACACCCTCGATTCAATTACCAAAGATTAAAATCGCCTAATATTAGTCGGACAGGAGAAAGGAGGGGAGAGTCAGTCAGCGGAATATATTTTATTCCCGTTCACCACACCTAACACCTTACCTTTGAGCGTCATTCCCTCAAAAGGGGTGTTTCGTGACTGAGAGTGGAACTGAGATGAATCGACTTTCCATTCCGTCGTAGTATCAAAGAAGGTCATATTGGCATTTTCACCGACCTTGATCTCCGCAGAAGGAAGGTTATATATCTTCCTCGGAGCGGTAGAAAGTTTCTCTACGAGCTCCTCTAATTTCAATATTTTCGTGTCCAGAAGATTAACAACGCAAACGCCGAACGCCGTTTCGAGTCCAACAAGACCGAACGGTGCATCTAACAGGTCGGCTTCATTCTCTTCAGGCGAATGCGGCGCATGGTCGGAAGCGATACAATCTATCGTTCCGTCGGCAAGCGCTGCGCGCAGAGCTTCTACAACGTCGATGGTTCTGAGCGGAGGATTCATTTTGTATGCCGCATCGAACTTCTCAAAATTGGAATCGGTCAGACTCAGGTGATGCGGGGTCACTTCGCAGGTGACGGCAAGGCCCTTCGATTTAGCACGGCGAACGAGTTCGATAGTCTCTTTTGATGAAATGTGCGGGACGTGCAGTCTGCCGTCGGTGAGTTCAGCGAGTCTGATATCCCGCGCCACCATTATATCTTCCGCGTGCGAGGGAATGCCGGGGATGCCGAGTCGTGCCGAGACGGCGCCTTCGTTCATAATCCCCCCCTTTGCGAGGCTTTTAACTTCCGAATGGTTGACTATCGGAACGCCGAACATCTTGGAATATTCGAGCGCGATTCGCATCAGCTCTTCATTCTCTACCGGGTCACCGTCATCAGAGAATCCGACCGCTCCGGCATCAACCATGTTTCCTATCTCCGCAAGTTCTTCTCCTTTGCGTTCTTTGGAAACCGTGCCGAGCGGAAAGAGTTCAACCAAGTGACCGTTCGCCCGCTCTTTAACGGAAGTTATCATATCTTCGGAGTCGAGGGGCGGGTCTGTGTTCGGCATACAGCAAACAGCGGTGAAGCCGCCTGCCATTGCGGCATCGGAACCTGACATAATCGTCTCTTCGTCTTCCCTGCCCGGTTCGCGAAGATGAACGTGGACGTCAGCCCATCCGGGAGAAACGTAAGCCCCTTCTAAATCAACTGTGTGCGTGATTTTTGAGAGGTTCGTCACGCTCCCTATCTCTTTGACAGTGCCTTTTTCAATTAGAATATCAACAGGCGATCTCTTGCCGCCGACGATCACTCCGTTCTTCAGTAAAATGGATTCGTGTTCGGAAAATTTATCAGCCATCTGTTTTCTTTTTTCTCTTGTTGTGTGTTTCCGACAGCAGGACAAGCACAGCCATCCTCACCGCAACACCGTTCAACACCTGGTTCAATATGACGGAATGTTCGCTGTCAGCAACGTCTGCATCGATCTCGACGCCTCTGTTCAGCGGACCGGGATGCATGATGGTATATTTCTTTTTATTTTGTTTCAACCGCTTCATCGTTATACCGAAGAATTTCCGATACTCCCTAAGTGAGGGGAATAGACCGCCCGTTTGACGTTCTAATTGTATACGCAGTATGTTGAGAACGTCAGCAAATTCGAGCGCTTCGTTCAGGTCGGTAGAAACGTGAACGCCGAGCGCTTCCGCCTCATAGGGGAGGAGAGTACTCGGTCCGCATATCATGACCTCGGCGCCCATGGTTTTCAGTCCGTGAATGTTGGACCGGGCGACCCTGCTGTGCTTAATATCGCCGAGAATGGCTACCTTCAGTCCCTTAAGCGATTTTAGATGTTCCTCGAGTGTCATCATGTCGAGCAGTCCCTGTGTTGGGTGTTCATGAGCGCCGTCGCCGGCATTGATAATATTTGAATCTACAAATCCGGTCATGAGTTTAGCGGAACCGGGCGCTGAGTGACGGATGACAATGGTGTCGATCTTCATCGCCTCGATCGTCCTGATCGTATCCCTGAGCGTTTCACCCTTAGAGGCGCTGCTGCTTGATTTACTGAAGTTTATGCTGTCGGCGGATAGTCGTTTTTCGGCAAGTTCAAAAGAGATGCGGGTCCGGGTTGAAGATTCATAAAAGAAGTTCAGTACGGTCTGTCCCTGAAGGGTCGGCACCTTCGGAATGGGACGGTCGAGTATCTCCCTGAAAGTGAATGCCGTATCGAGAATAAGTCTGATGTCTTTATGCGGGACGCCTTCAAGCCCGAGCAAATGCCTGTCTGACAGTGTTGCCATCAGGCCTCTACGTCCACCAAGAGAACACAATCCTCGTCATCGATTTCGGTCATCTTTACGCGAACCTCCTCGCCTATGGACGTGGGAATGTTTTTTCCGGTGTAGTCGGGAGCGATCGGTATCTCTCTGTGTCCCCTGTCGACGAGTACGGCAAGCTGAATGCTCGCGGGTCTCCCGTAATCCATCAGAGCGTCGAGAGCGGCGCGGATCGTCCTGCCCGTGTAAAGTACGTCGTCGATCAAAATGACATGCTTCCCGTCGATATCGAATGAGATTTCCGAGAGCTGTACTTCCGGGTGTTTCAGCGCTATACGGAAATCGTCTCTGTATAACGAGACATCCAGAGTGCCGATCTCCAATTTCGTTCCCTCGATTTCTTCTATCTTAGCGGCGATCCGGCGGGCGATAAAATCACCTCTTGTCCTTAAACCTATGATAGCTAAGCCTTTTGTGCCTTTGTTCTTCTCGATTATTTCGTGGGCGAGACGAGTGAGCGTCCTCGCGAGTCCCTCCGAGTCGATTATTGTAGCTTTTACTTTTACGTTCATTCTGCCATCCTAAAGAGCTAAAAAAAATCCGCCTTCAGGCGGATGGTTCTTCTATGTCTTTCTCTCTATCCCCTTACCATCTCACCGGATAAGTTTAAAGGGCTACAATATGATACGGAATATTGATTGATTTGTCAAGTGTGAAGTTAGTATCCAATGCTCTGTACGGGTTAGGGCTTGCTCATGCTGTCACTGCGCTCGCAATGACTGTTATCTCCAACTCTCGACACACCCCGTCATTTTGATAAATCAAAACGTCACCTCTCTTCATAGAGGGGAATTTTTCATCCCCCCCCTTTCTAAGGAGGGGAAACCGCTGAAAGCGGAAGGGTGGTTTGCTTTTAAGTGCTGTCAGGGTAAACCCTAACCAGCACAAATAAAAATTGTTTTCTTGTGGCGGTCAGGGCAAGCCCTGACTCGCACTCTATTTCATCCCCATATTACCTTGCCTTTATTCGGTCATTACTTAAATTTAACAGCTTATGGGACAGACTCAGATTGGTTAGATTACTTCATTTAGCGGACTTGCATCTCGGAGCGAAATTCAAATGGCTCGGAGAAAAAAGCGCAACGAGAAAAGAAGATCTCTCCGAGGCGTTCAAACGCGCGATAGACTTCGCCGTAGATGAGAAGAATAAGATCGATGCTGTACTTTTCGCGGGTGACACTTTCGATTCACATAAACCGTCTAATGAGACGACAGAACTCTTTCGGGCACAGCTCGACCGGCTCAAAAAAGGAAAGATCCATTCTATTCTGATTCCCGGGAACCATGACGCATACGAGTATTCCGACTCACTCTGGAGAGAAGAGTTCGATTGGCTCCACCTGTTAGGCGAGCCGGAGGTCGGTGCACCTCTTACTCTTTTGATCAACAGTGAAGAGTGTCATTTTTACGGATTCGCGTTCGATTCACGCAAGAGCAACGAGCCGTTTGACGAATTCAAAACAACGGGTTCAGAAGGATTTCATATCGCCTTGATTCACGGATCGCTCGGAGTAGGAGATCATATTGAAATGCACAGCCGGAGCGTTCCCCTGAACCGGAAAAGACTCGTGAAAACCGGAATGAATTATATCGCATTAGGGCATTATCATAATTTTGATGAAATAAACGAGGGGGGAGTAACGGTTGTATATCCCGGAACTTTAGAGGGGATGGGGTTCGGCGAGGATGGAGAGCGGTGGCTGGTCGTTGCGGAACTCTCCCAGAAGGGCGTAAAAATCCGGAAAGAGAAAATCAATAAACGGACATTGCTTAGTGAAACGATCGATCTGAGCGATTCTTCAGATGCGACCTCAACCGTGCGGGATAGACTCAAAGAACTCTCCGACGATAACACTTTGCTTAAACTTGAGTTGACCGGCTCGGCGGAAAGTACCGTTGATGTCGACTCGCTACTGAAAGCATATGAAGAACAATTCTTTCTGCTGAAGATCGTGGACAATTTGTCGCTGTTGGACAGCAAGCGGATCGAAATTCTACGGAGCGAGGTGAGCGTTCGTGGAAACTTTGTTGATTCGCTGCTGAACGGGCTTGAAAAGTTGGACGACAGGGAAAGGAGCCTGCGCGAACTCGCTCTGCGTAAAGGGTTGGCGCACCTTGGGGGAATTGACTGATATGCGGTTGAAACGCTTACTGTTGGAACGATACGGGCTTTTCAGAGGGAAAGTGGAGCTTCATTTTTCCGACTCCGGAATTGATATCATAGTCGGTGACAACGAATCGGGCAAGTCCACGATCATGGACGGGATCCTCTCCACAATTTTCGGAACTAAAAGGGAAGAGAGGGTGAATCTGATTCCATGGAACGCGCCGTCAAGCGGTGAGTCACTGATAGAATTAAAAACCGATAAAAGTATGAAGATACAACGGGTGATCGAGACTCAGCATACAACTCTGACAATGAACCAGGACACTGAACCATTGGTTGTCTTCAGTGACAAAGCGAGCCCTCAAGGGAAGAAAGAGGCGGCTCACTATTTTGATATGTTGAATGAGATTTTCGGGTTTAGCGACAGAACTGTTTTGGAATCGCTTACTTTTCTTAAGCAAAACGAAGCTGAAACGAAGCTCGACCAAAAGATCCGGGAGCTGATATCGGGAAGCGGAAAGGGAGATTATAAAAAGGCTATCGATAGTCTAAAGAAAGAAGCGCTGTTGATAACACGAGATGTCTACTGGTCTAATCCGTCAAAAGACAGGCTGTTAGAAAACCTCGGAAACGAACTGATAGAACTAAAAGACTCGTTGGAAGTGGCGCTGAATGTCAGGGATGAGGGTGGCGATGTCGAAGGCGAATTGAAAGAAGCGGACGCCGGTCTCGGTAAGCTAGAAAAGAAATTGAAAACCGAAGAGGTCAAGTTAGAGACTATTAAGAAATTCAGGGAATCAATTGAAAAATATGGACGCTCCAAAAAAGATCATGATAAACTTTTAGGCGGTATCAAAGAAACAGAAAAACTTATAAAGGGTATGGATGAACTCGAAGAGAAATTGAATGATGAGTTCGTACTTCTGATCAAAGAAGCCGGAGTCTCTTTGAGGGATGAACTGAACGAACTTAAGGGGATAGAACAGAAGAAAAAGGAGTTAGCAAACGAGATCGAAGGCTTAAAGATGCATGAGGTTGAATCAGTAGAACTTTTATCCGGCGGAGTGAAAGCCGCTATAGTTCTTTCGGTCGCTGTTATTGGAATAATCGCCGGAAAGATGTGGAACTCGACTCAGATGTCTGCACTTCTCGCGTTCGTTTTCGGCTCGATTGCCGCCGCACTGCTTATGATGCTTGGGAGGAAAAAACCTGTCTCAACCGATACACGATTATCGGTCAGAGAGTCCGATCTGACCGGCCTGATAGAGAAAGAAGAGGAGTTGATTGAAAAATACTATAATATACTATTGGATAGGAGTATAAACGATATACATAAAGTGTTAGATAGTGTTAAAGAGTGGAAAACGGAGCTGAAATTGATGCAGGAAATCCGTTCCGGTAAGAAATCGTTGGAGGAGCTTGAAAAGGAGTCCAATTCTCTCCTGCAAACCATTCTGTTGACCGAAACTACCTTGGAAAATCTTGAAAAAGAATACTCTGAGCTACTCAAAACCGAACGGAAGATGGGTGCGGCTGAAGCGTTAGAGGCGGAACAGACTGAAGTTATCACTGAATTGTCTACCGAGCATAAATCATTAGAAGAAGTGAAACACGAAAATGAGAAAAAAATAGCAAAACACGAAGGTCGCGGCGTAGGCAATATTGACCTTTTGACTCATGAGATTACGGAAAAGGAAGAAGAGAGCGAATCGAAGCAATTGGAATCCGACGCTTTACAGTTAGCGGTCAGAACATTAGAAGAATCTGCCGAAAAATTTCAGGAATCGCACCACAACAGGCTGAGCGAACAGATCTCCGGGTGGTTTGAGCGTTTCACCGGAGGAAGGTACAGCGGTGTTACATTAGACGATGACTGGAAGCCGGAGATCAGAACTAAAGAGGGGAAACGGATCGGACCGCAGCACCTCAGCGTCGGGGCGAGAGACCAGCTTTACTTCGCCATGCGACTCTCTCTTGCCGAACTGATGTCTGAGGATGTGAATCTTCCGATCGTTCTTGACGATCCTTTTGTGAATTATGATGATAAGCGGCTTAAAATCTCGATGGAGCTGCTGGACGAAATAAGCAAAGAGCATCAGGTGCTGCTTTTTACTCATTCTCCGGAATACGCGAAGTGGGGAAACGTTGTGCTGGACCTGAATGATTATTGGAAGAAACAATGAGCGGAGCAAGAGAAGTCAGAGCGCCACGCGGTACAACTTTGACCTGCAAAGGGTGGCATCAGGAAGCGGCAATGCGGATGCTGATGAACAACCTTGACCCTGAAGTAGCGGAAAAACCTGATGATCTTATCGTCTACGGAGGAACGGGGAAAGCCGCCCGGAACTGGGAGGCGTTCGATGCGATAATTCGGACGCTCAAGGAATTAGAAAATGACGAGACGCTTCTGATCCAATCGGGTAAACCTGTCGGAGTTTTCAAAACACACGAATATTCGCCAAGAGTCATAATCAGCAACTCGATGTTGGTGCCTAATTGGGCGAATTGGGAGCATTTCAGGGAGTTGGAAGAGCGCGGACTGATGATGTACGGTCAGATGACGGCGGGTTCATGGATCTATATCGGTTCGCAGGGAATTCTGCAAGGTACGTACGAAACTCTCGCAGAAGTGGCGCGGAGGCACTTCGGCGGAAGTTTGAAGGGCACGCTGACTCTTACGGGTGGACTTGGCGGTATGGGCGGAGCGCAGCCGCTCGCGGTCACCATGAACGAAGGTGTCGCTGTGATTGCCGAGGTAGAACGCGCCCGGATAGAGAAACGGCTTAGCGCTAATTATCTCGATGTCATGACGGAGAGCATCGGAGAGGGGATCGATATGGCGATTGAGGCTAAGGAAAAGGGCGAGGCGAAGTCTATCGGTATTCTCGCGAACGCCGCTGACCTTTTGGAGGAATTTATAAAGCGCGGAATCACTCCTGATATTCTTACAGATCAGACTTCGTCGCATGATGAACTCAACGGATATGTCCCTTCAGGCATGTCCTACGAAGAAGCGTTGAAACTCAGAAAATCCGCTCCGAAACAGTATATAGAGAAATCGTATGATACGATGGCCCGGCACGTTAGGGCGATGTTGGAACTTCAGAAGAAAGGCTCGGTGACGTTCGATTACGGAAATAATCTTCGCGGTCAGGCGAAATCGGCGGGAGTGGAAAACGCTTTCGATTTTCCCGGTTTCGTTCCTGAATATATCCGTCCACTCTTTTGCGAGGGGAAGGGACCGTTCAGATGGGTAGCGCTTTCGGGCGACCCGAAAGATATTGCGGTAACGGACAGGCTCGTCCTCGAACTCTTTCCGGAAGATGAAGCGCTTGTGCGATGGATAAAGATGGCGGGAGAATTAGTAAGTTTCCAGGGCCTGCCGGCTCGCATCTGTTGGCTCGGACAGGGTAGCAGGGCAATATTCGGCAAGGCTATCAACGATGCCGTTGCTTCGGGAGAGATCTCCGCTCCGATAGTTATAGGTCGTGATCATCTCGACACGGGTTCCGTGGCATCTCCTAACCGCGAGACAGAGGGGATGAAAGACGGCTCCGATGCCGTGGCTGATTGGCCGATTCTGAACGGTCTGCTTAACGCTGTTTCGGGAGCCAGTTGGGTTTCGGTGCATCATGGCGGCGGCGTGGGTATGGGACTCGCAATTCACGCGGGGATGGTCATAGTCGCAGACGGAACTGAGGAGATGGGAGAACGGCTTGAGCGGGTTCTTACGAACGATCCGGGCAGCGGTGTGATGAGGCACTCTGATGCGGGATATGAAGCGGCAATAGAGACAGCGAAGAAGCACGGCATAAAGATACCGATGGGTGGTTGATCTCTGCAGCGGATAATACACAGAGCGAACGGCGGAGCCTATCCGGAGAATACACTTGAGGCTATAGAGTGGGCGGTTAAGGCTGATGCCGAGGGGATAGAGATCGACATTCAGTTGTCCAAGGATGATGTTCCGATGGTATTCCATTATCCACATCTGCGCAGATTAACAGGCAGGAACTCGCTCCTGAGAGAATTATCTGTAACAGAATTAAAGTCACTCATTGTGAGTTCAAAAAGTTCAGACAAATCGGGAACTATACCGACTCTCGAAGAAGCGATAGAGATACTGAAAGGGAAGAAGATGTTTTATATCGAACTCAAAAAAGGTGACAGCGATAAAATAGCGGAAAGTGTTTTAAATGTACTAAAAAAAAGGCTTTCAGAGGATTCATTCACGCTCTCTTCATTCGATCCCAATCTGATAAAAGCGGTAAAAGCCAAGAATGAACAGATCAGAACGGGGTATATCTTTTCCACTAAACTTCGTAGATTCTTTCTGAACCGAACTGAAAAACAGGTCGGCGGGTTTGATCAATGGCATATCGAAAATAGTTTGTTAAATGAACGATTGCTTAAAAAAGCGGGGAAGCGAAATAGAGAATTGATGGTCTGGAAGGTGAACAGCGAAGTTCAAATGAAACGTTGTATTGAATTAGGTGTGGATGGTATTATCACTGATAATATCACTAAATTGAATGAGGTGTTGAGCGGGTGAATAAAATTCTGATAAAAAACATCGGCGAACTGCTGACAGGGCGAAACGGTTCGTTGGAGATTCTGCATGATAAAGAACTTCTGCTGAGCGAGGGGAAGATAGAGTCTGTCGGAAAGGCGGATGAGTTCAGCGAGGAGGGTCGCGAGGTTATCGATGCAGGAAATTCACTCGTCACTCCCGGATTGATAGACCCGCATACGCATCTTGTTTTCTTCGGAACGCGCGAAGATGAGTTCGAAATGCGTATCAAAGGCGCCAGCTATATGGAGATAGCCAATGCGGGCGGAGGGATACGAAAAAGCGTCAAAATGCTCCGTGAGGCGAGCGAAGACGATCTTGTTAAGCACAGCCTGCCATATTTGGAAAGTATGCTTAATCACGGCACCACAACTGTAGAAGTTAAAAGCGGTTACGGTCTCTCCTTAAAGGATGAATTGAAGTCGTTAAGAGCTCTGAAAAGGCTCAATGAGATGCAAAAAGTTGATCTAGTGCCGACATTTTTAGGCGCGCACGAGTTCCCCGATGAGTATCGTGGTGCTCACAGCACTGACCGTGAAAAATATATTGATTTGATAATAAACGAGATGATCCCCGCTGTCGTTGAGGAGGGGTTGGCCGAGTTCTGCGACATCTTCACGGAAGAGGGAGTTTTCACCGTTGCCGAGTCGGAAAGGATATTGACGGCGGCGGCGGATGCCGGACTCGGACTAAAACTTCACGCGGAGGAATTCGAACCGATCGGCGGCGCGGAATTGGCTGCGAAAGTGAACGCAGTCTCCGCTGACCATTTAGTCGCTGTCAGCGATGAGGGGATTCGAAGCTTGAAGGAAGCGGATGTTACTCCCGTGCTTCTTCCCGGAACGACATTCTTTCTCGGCTCGGACCGCTACGCGCCCGCGCGGAAGATGATCGACGCTGGACTCAGACCCGCCGTCGCTACGGATTTCAATCCCGGTTCTTCTATGACGGAATCACTTCAAATTATACTCACGATAGCCTGCCTGAAACTGAAACTCACTCCATTAGAAGCATTTGAAGCGGTAACTCTCAATGCCGCTAAAGCGTTGAACCGCAGCAATTCTATAGGTTCGTTAGAGCCAGGTATGAAATCCGACATAGTCATCTGGAACGCAGATAACCATAAACAGATCCCTTATCACTATGGTGTTAACAACGTCCGGATGGTTATTAAAGGGGGAGAGATGGTTTTTTCTTTTTCGGGTTAGTTTTTAGCGTTTTATTTTTCTTTTGATCCAATAGTTCACTTTATGTTCACTAATATCTTGACTGCCGGTTTTATGCTTTATATATTAGGTGAACAAAAGGCGTATATATTAATTCCCCTCCTTTTTAAGGAGAGACACGCTGAAAGCGTGAGGGGTGGTTTACAAATAGGAATGAGTCCGATAATTCCCCTCTAATAAGAGGGGTGTTCCGAAGGAACTCCTACGGAGGATTCGAATCCGAAGGATGAGAAGACGGGGTGTGTCAGGAGTGAGATTGCCCGCCTGGCTTCAGTCGGACAGGCCCTGACCGCACTGCTGTCATTCCGAATCCGCCGTATGGCGGGTGTGGGAATCTCACGCTTGCCTACAGCAACAGATTTGAGATTGCCACGTCGTCCCGAAAAATCGAGACTTCTCGCAATGAAGATGTCCTTAATAGACAAATGACAGAAAATAGAGAAAATATGTTCCTGCACCTGCATACACATTCGAACTACTCGTTCTGCCGCGGGGCGGACACGATACGCGACCTATGCACCGCCGCAAAGCTGGCAGGGATGGAAAAATTAGCGCTCACCGACACGAACGGACTTTACGGTATGCACTGGTTCATAAAGGCAGCAAAGGAGGAGGGTGTGATCCCGATAATCGGCACTCAATTGGTTGACGATGGCGCGAATGCGGTGCTTTTGGCGAAAGACGAATCGGGTTATTCCGCTCTCTGCCGCGTTATTTCCGAGCGTCACAGGAAACGCGAAAAGGGGGAGAAAAATTTCTCGCTCAGAAGCCATTTGCAGCGGGACAGGCAGGGGCTTATCGTCCTTTCCGGTTCGATCGCTCTGCTTGAAACGTTGGCTAAGGATAACGGCAGTTCCGACCTCTATGTCGAACTTTCACCTCTGACGGAAAGGGAGGAGCTTCTCCGCTTCAGTAAAAAAACAGGTGTGCCGCTTGTCGCCACGAACGCCGTGCATTTTATACTTCCCGAAAGGTATAAGCTCCACCGTCTCTTGCGTGCGATAGATCTCAACACCACGCTCAGCCGTATCCCCGAAAGTGAACTCGTAACTCCCGAATGCTGGTTCAAGGGGGCGACGTTGATGACTCGTTTGCATCCGAACACACCCGAAGCGCTGGAGAACACATTGCGCATCTCCGAGGCGTGCAAGTACGAGGGCGAGGGAGCGGGGTTCGTTTTTCCCTCTTACAACGGAGGCGACGAGGAGGCGACATATAAGGAGTTGGAAGCGGCGGTCTGGGAGGGAGCGAAGATGCGCTACGGCGCTATCAGCGACAAGGTGCGCGGTCGTATCTCGCACGAGATGCGTTTGGTGAAAGAGAAACGGTTCGCATCGTATTTCATGGTCGTGCGGGATATAGTTTCGCGCTCGAACAGGACGTGCGGACGCGGTTCCGCCGCGGCGAGCATCATCGCCTATACCCTTTCTATCACTCACGTTGATCCGATAAAGCATAACCTCTTTTTCGAGCGGTTCCTGAACGAAGGACGGCTCGATCCGCCCGACATAGACGTTGATTTTCCCTGGGACGAGAGGGACGATGTTCTCGATTACGTCTTCAATAAATACGGCTCCGAACACAGCGCGATGGTTTCGAATCATGTGCGGTTCAAGGCTCGCTCGGCGCTCCGCGAGGTGGCGAAGGTTTACGGCATCCCCGACAATGAGATACGCTTAATGACCAAACGGATGCGGCATTTGTACGACATAAAGAACACATCTTCGGCGATGAACGGACTGCATTTCAAGGATGTGGAGTTCCCCGAACCGTGGCCCGAAATGATAATCATGGCGGACAGCATCTCGAAATATCCGAGGTATATGTCCGTCCACTGCGGCGGTGTCGTCATCACGCCGGACGCCATCACGGACCATGTGCCGATCATGCCGTCGGCTAAGGGCGTCAACATCATTCAATGGGAGAAGGAGCAGACGGAACGAGCCGGCTTGGTGAAGATAGACCTGCTCGGCAACCGTTCGCTTGCGGTGATACGGGACGCTCTTGCCGCTATCAAGACCCATTATAACATCACGATAAATTACGCCCGCTGGAATCCGTTGGTCGATCATGAAACGCAGGAGCTCATCAAGCGCGGTGATACTATCGGCGTTTTCTACGTGGAGTCGCCCGCCATGCGGCAGCTTCAGATAAAGGCGAAGACGGGCGATTTCGAGCATCTCGTCATTCACTCGAGCATGATCCGTCCCGCCGCGAATAAGTTCATCAACGAATACGTCCGAAGGCTCCACGGCGGCGATTTCGAACCGCTGCACCCGATGATGCTCGAACTCATGCCTGAGACTTACGGCATCATGTGCTATCAGGAGGACGTGGCGAAGGTGGCGATGCTCTTTGCGGGGTTTTCCGCGTCCGATTCCGACGTTTTGCGGAAGATAATCTCGTGGAAGGAGGCGGACAGGGAGCTGCGGGATTACCGCGATAAGTTCTTTTCGGGCTGCACGCGGAACGGTTTCGCGAAGGAGCTTATAGAGGAGTTATGGGAGATGATAATGTCGTTCGCGGGTTACTCGTTCTGCAAACCGCACTCCGCTTCGTTCGCCATGGTATCGTACAAATCGGCATACCTGCGGGCGCACTATCCTGCTGAGTTCATGGCGGCGGTCATCTCGAATCAAGGCGGATATTACTCGCCTTTAGCTTACATCTCCGAGTGCCGCCGGATGAAATTGCAGGTGCTTATGCCCGACGTGAATGAGAGCCGGTTCGAATACACCGGCATCGATAACCGCGTCCGTGTCGGACTTATGCAGCTCAAAGGGTTCACTGCCGAAGCGTCCGAACGGCTCTTAGAGGAACGCAAAAAAAGCCGGTTCCGCTCGTTCGATGATTTCCTGCGGCGTGTGAATATGAACCCGTCCGACGTGCGTGTGCTCATCAAATCGGGAGCGTTCGATGGGGTTGAACCGAGGCGGACCCGACCCGAACTGATGTGGCGGTTGTCGCAGAAAACAGCCCGCAGACGCAAGGAAAAGGCGGTTTCTGAGGAACTCTTCGACTATACGCCCGACAGACTTCCAAAATCGCCCGAATACAGCGCTAAAACGATGCTGACGCACGAACAGGAGACTTTAGGCTTCCTCATGAGCAGGCACCCGCTGACGCTCTATCACGAGCAGATACGGCGCGCGAAACCTGTCCGGGCGAGCCGACTGCATGAACACATTGGCGAGCGTGTCCGCACCATCGGTTGGCTCGTGACGGGGAAGATAGTCCGCACGAAAAACGATGAACTGATGGAGTTTTACTCGTTCGAGGACACGACCGCGCTCTACGAAACGGTCTTCTTCCCGAAAACCTACGCCCGCTTCTGCAACATGATCTCCACCATCCGTCCCTATGTCCTCACAGGCAGAGTCGACTGCGAATTAGACGCTATAACTCTGAATGTGTACGAGGTTAGGTTTTTGTGATGGGAGTATTAAACTCTGCAGCGGACTATATATGGATGAAAAAGAGGTAATAATGAGACCTGACTTGCTCATTGCAATTATACTTGGAATGATTTACAAATAAGAAAGAGTTCGATAATTCCCCTCCTTTTCAAGGAGGGGACAATAGGGGTGGTTTATATGGGCAATTCCTTTAATTCCCCTCTATCAAGAGGGGAACTTACCTCATCCCACATAGGATATTACACGGAGACGATAAAATACTTGTAATTCTCCCTCACACAGATTATTGTTTATTGATAGCTTCCAAAAGTATAAAATCAAAGGGAGAGATTTTGTTTCGTTTTACGATTATAATTTCGCCTCTGAACTCCGTTGATATCGTCCGATCCGAACAC
>SORT01000029.1 GCA_004402895.1 Fidelibacterota bacterium MT.SAG.3
CAGGAGCAAGCATAAATAAGACGGTGACATTCGCTCCTACTACCACAGGTTTAAAAAGCGGAACTCTCACAATTTCAAGCAACGCCTCGAACCTGCCTTCGGCAACCGTTGACCTGAGCGGAACGGGGACTGTCTTTCAAATCAGTGAATTCAAACTGACGGCTCTCGATGGATCGTTTAATGATCAGTTTGGAGTATCGGTCTCCATCTCCGGCGAATATGCCGTCGTGGGAGCACAATTTGATGATGATAATGGAATTGATGCAGGTTCGGCATTTGTGTTCAAACGCACAGGTACGAGCTGGGCAGAGGAAGCGAAACTGCTTCCTTCCGATGGAGCGGCAGATGATAATTTTGGGATTTCAGTCTCCATCTCCGGCGACTATGCCGTCGTGGGAGCAACATTTGATGATGATAATGGAGATGCTTCAGGTTCGGCGTATGTGTTCAAACGCACCGGCACGAGCTGGGCGCAGGAGGCGAAACTGCTTCCTTCCGATGGAGCGACATTTGATAATTTTGGGATTTCAGTTTCCATCTCCGGCGATTATGCCATCGTGGGAGTCGCAGAGGGTGTAAATTCGGCTTACGTTTTCAAACGCACAGGCACGAGCTGGGCAGAGGAAGCCAAGTTATTAGCTTCCGATGAAACAGCAGGGGATGAGTTTGGATTATCAGTCTCCATCTCCGGCGACTACGCTGTCGTGGGAGCTCGTTTAAATGATATTAATGGAAGTTCATCAGGTTCGGCGTATGTGTTCAAACGCAGCGGCACGAGCTGGGCAGAGGAAGCTAAACTGCTTCCTATCGATGGAGCGGCATTTGATTTTTTCGGAGGGTCAGTTTCCATCTCCGGCGACTATGCCGTCGTGGGAGCTGAGGGGGATGCTGATAATGGAACTCTTTCAGGTTCGGCTTATCTGTTCAAACGCACCGGCACGAGTTGGGCGCAGGAGGCAAAACTACTTCCTTCTGATGGAGCGGCAGATGATTTATTCGGAACTTCAGTCTCCATCTCCGGCGACTATGCCGTCGTGGGAGCTCACTTGAATGATGATAATGGGGATGATGCAGGTTCGGCTTATCTCTTCAAACGCACAGGTACGAGCTGGGCAGAGGAAGCTAAACTGACTGCTTCTGATGGAGCGACAGATGATCAGTTTGCGATTTCAGTCTCCATCTCCGTCGGCTACGCAGTTGTGGGAGCTTGGTTTGATGGTTCAGGTTCGGCTTATCTGTATAATGTTTACTCTGCATCGCCTACGGCAGTGGTCTCCCTCTCGCCGAGTCCGCTGAATTTCGGAGATGTGCAGGTTGGGTCTTCGGGTCAGATAGTATTGAGCATCAGTAATAGCGGGGGTGCCGCACTAGATATCAGTAATATCACGTCATCAAACAGCCAGTTTACGGTGGCTTCTCCCACCAGCTTTCAGGTAGCTGCAGGAGCAAGCATAAATAAGACGGTGACATTCGCTCCTACTACCACAGGTTTAAAAAGCGAAACTCTTACAATTTCAAGCAACGCCTCGAACCTGCCTTCTTCCACCGTTGACCTGAGCGGGACGGGAATAGAGTCAACGGGTGATCTGCAAAATCCTACGGTTCAAATTAATTCCAGCACTTCAACAAGTGTACCGCTGGGAGGAACGGCAACAGTTAGTGTTACCGCTACGGACAATGTGGGAGTGAGTATTGTTGAGTTAAAGTGGAGAAGGGGAGGAGATGAAGCATATACAGTCACAACGATGAG
Source organism: Fidelibacterota bacterium MT.SAG.3 (assembly GCA_004402895.1). Classification (GTDB taxonomy): domain Bacteria; phylum Fidelibacterota; class SORT01; order SORT01; family SORT01; genus SORT01. The sequence continues at coordinate 1,751 of SORT01000029.1, forward strand.
TTCGATAGGAAATAATGTGTATGAAAGCAGTATCACGAATATTACCACCAGAGGAGTTCAATGGTTCGTGGACGCTCATGATGCATCTGAAAATTTTGGTACAACAGATGAGCAGAATATCAGCGCAGAATTGTCTACCACCAATTTTTCCAGTTCAACGATTTCGGGAAGCGCATATCCAAGCGGCTTTCCCTCCGGCGTCTGGAGACTCCTTTCCGTTCCTGCGAATTTGACGAACAGTAGTATAAGCAGAGTTCTGGGCGAGCTGGGAGGCAACGGTGCCACAACATGGCGGATCTTCAGGTGGGTGAACGGCGCATTTTCGGAGTTCACCGGCTCTTTCGACGCCGGGAACGCTTTCTGGCTTCAGCAAAGAGTTTTCCCGAACGGAATAACGATTAAGCCTGGAATAGGCAGGACCACCGCGAACGAAAATTTTGTCAAGAGATTATCAGCCGGATGGAACCTCGTCGGTAATCCCTTCGCTTATCCGGTAAAATGGACTAACACCAATTTGAACATAAGAGCACCCATCACCTACAGTGATGCCACCGGATACTTGCCCGCGGAGAGTTACATGCAGCCATGGACCGGCTACTGGGTGAGAAACAGTTCGTCAACTTTCCAAACGTTAACAATTGAACCCATTTTACACACCGGTACTGTACGAAATTTGGGGAAGAGTGTCCAATTCGACCCGCTCGAAAACCTTGAAACCACGCGTATCGTAGAAAACGGTGGATGGTTCGTGAACATCTCGCTGACTACTGAAATTTACGGTGACCAGTTCAACTATATCGGAGCAGTGGAAAACGCAAAGGATGGCTACGATAAGTACGATAGCCGTGAATTACCAAGAATGGGGGATTATGTAAACCTGTATTTCCCGCATGAGGATTGGGGTCAATATTCCGCCAACTATACATCGGACATTAGAAGCGCTCAACAGCAGGGTTATGCATGGAATTTCGAAGTGAAGACCAACTTATCCAAAGAGGAGATGCAAATAGATATACAGAATATTGAAATGGCTCCTGCGGGCATGGAAGTCGTATTGATCGACCTCGATTTCAGGATCGCTCAGGATATCAGGAAATCCTCGATTTATCACTACTTTTCGGGAACAAGTGAAGATCCGAAGCGTTTCAAGCTGCTTATCGGGGAAAGCGGATATATCGGCGAGAATAATGACGGAATTTCTGTCATACCAAATACGTATTCGCTATCGCAGAATTTTCCGAACCCTTTCAATTCAACGACGACATTTATTTACTCTCTGCCGGAAGCGGTTCATGTTTATATACAGATTTATAACATTCTCGGAGAAAGCGTGGCAACACTTGTAAACGAGCAGATGAACGCAGGCAGTCACATGATCAGATGGAATACCGGAAACATCGCAACAGGTGTCTATTTTTACAGGATTCGGGCTGGAAATTACCATGCCGTCAAGAAGATGGTATTTATAAAATAAATATTCTGCCTACCAAATTGGTATTTACTATCATGATTGAAAAATATTTAAGAGTGGGTAAGTATGAATAGAAATAAATCACGGACCCTTCTTATCAAATTATTCAAAGGTATTATTGTTTTTTTTATTTTTACTGTAGTACCATCCTCAGGCGAGAAAAAACCTGAATGGGTAAAAAAACGTCCTATCATTCAGACATATTACATAGGTATTGCCGTAGCCGAGAAGACAAAAGAGAATAAAGATTACATTCGACAGGCAAAAAATAACGCCTTAAACGAACTTGCCTCAGAAATAACGATCAATATATCAAGTGAAATAATGAATGTTGTCTCCATTCAAAGCGGATTATCAGAAAATGAATTCAGATCGGAAGTCCAATCGACAACCAAGGCGAATCTCGAAGGATATGAACTCATAGATTCATGGGAAGATAAGAACGAATATTGGGTATATTACCGACTTTCGAAGGTTGAATATGAAAGGGCTAAAAGACTGAAAATGGAAAAGGCTATCAGCCTCTCTAAGGATCTTTTTGACAAAGCAAAATCGAAAGAAAAGGAAAATAATCCGGCAGACGGATTGATTTTTTATTTACAGGCATTCTATCCGATACAAAATTATATAGCAGAACCATTAAAGACCGAGTACAAAGGCTCAAAAATATTTTTGCGAAATGAAATATACTCATCCCTACAATCATTAATCAGCAAAATTGAACTTAGAACAAAGAGTGGAAAGCGAAATGCAAAAGTTGGGAAACCGTTAAAAGGTAATTTGGATATCACAGCTATTTATACAGACGATAAAGGCGCCGAACATAAAATATATAAATTACCGATCAAATTTTCCTTTATAAAAGGCTCCGGCAATTTGATCGAACGGGCGCGTACTAACAAAAGCGGTATCGCGAGAATTAATGTAGCAAAAGTTATTTCAAACGACAAATTACAAATTATCAAATCGGAGCTCGATCTCTTCGGAAGTGCACAAAAAGACAGCTCATCTTTAGTAGTCAGCGGTATTTTGAGGAACCTAAGCGTCCCAAGCGTAAACGTAATATTAAATGTTACCGGATTAAGTATATACTTTGAATCAAGCGAAAAAAACCTGGGGGTGAACCTTAACGTTCCATCAATAGCGCCAAAGATAAAGAATCTTCTTTACGATAAGGGAATTACTTTTGTTGAGGACATGGGAAAAGCCGATTTACTGATTCAATTTGCCGTTGAATCACGAAAAGGAAACGTCATAAGCAGAAGTAATTTACATGTCGCATACGCCGACCTATCTATATCAGCGATAGATTTGGCAACTGGGGATGAAGTGTACAGCAATGCAATTGTAAATATAAAAGGTGTACAGTTAAATTATGACAAAGCCGGTTTAAAGGCTCTTGATAATGCATATGAAAAAATAGTGGACAAAATTCTGCCAGAATTAATATCGACGATTCAGAAGTGAATATTGCACAGTAGATATGGCATCAATAAAATGATAAAATATTCATTTATAGCGCTTCTGACATTATTAATTTTTTCCTGTTCCTATGCACCTAAAAAAATTGAGAAAAATCCTCCACCCGTATGGGTATTATCGTACGCTGATGGTGAAGAGATAACAGGATTTTCCGGCTCAACGGTAGGCGTGGGCTACAGTGAACCGACATTTTATGAGGAAGATGCATGGCGAATCGCGAGTAAAAACGCGAGGGCAGTTGTAGCAAGATCCTATTCAGGGAAGATCAGAAGCCTGTTATTTGAGAATATGGAGGGAGAAGAAACCCAGCTGGAAGTTCTTACGAAACAAAGAACAAATGTAATCTTGAAAAACAGCAGGATCGTTGATGTCTGGATAGATAGAAAAGGATTGATGGGAAAAGAGAACAGCGCTTATGCATTGTGTGTTGTTCCGAAAAATATATCCTCAAACTCATACCACAGTGAAGCGGAGAGCGAACGATTGTTAAAATTGGGAGCGCCCTTATGGCTAATAACTGCGGATACAAGTACAGATGTTCTGAGAAGTATTGGTTTTTCACAGGTAGCGTTTTTTGAAGCCGATCAAAAATCGGAAGCATTGAAAAACGCAGTGGAAGAGATGCAGAGGATAATAGAAATCAGGGTTACGGAAATATTGGTACTGTACGAAAACCTGAATTACGGCTGGATCAAATCCGCCAGCGAAGAGAAAATAACAAGTGACCTTACCAAGGCTATAACCGAAAAAGCGAGAGAAGTCAACTACTGGGTGGATGACGACGGTATACTCGGTTGTACGGAATGTTCATACCTTCTACTCGAACTTCAAACCCGGAACAGCGGACTGTCGAAAGCCGTCCTTGAAGGTGAAATTGAACCGTCAGGAGAAGATAAACAATTATTGGATAAGATAATCGACACTGTTTTTAAATATGAAATTTCACAAAATGTCCAGACTAAATAACGGTAAGGAGAGGAAAAAATGAAAAGAATTACTATTTTCATGATATTGGCGCTGTTCACAGTAGTTGGATGCGGTGGAAGCGGTATAAAGATAGAAAAACCAACATCAAACAGGCCAGAGTGGGTAGACATGGGCTCAGGTGCATTTCCCGGAGACCAAGGATCTGCGTTTTATGGAGTTGGATTAGCCGAAGCGAACACACATCCGACACTTTCATCAAGACGCACAGCTGCTGACTTGAGTGCAAGAGCTGAATTAGCAAGGTCATTTAAGACAAAAATTGATGAACTTTTAAAAGCTTATGAAAGGATTGTGAGCGATGGAACAGTGACGACTGTAGAGTCATTCCATCAGCAAGCCACAACTGCATTAACAAGCATAACGTTGGCAGGTGCCTTTATAGTGAACCGATACTACGATAAGAGCGAGAAAGCGCAGTACTCTCTCGCGCGTATGTCCATTTCCGATTTTAAAAATCAGATAGAGCAACTTGAAAATCTCTCTGAAGAAGTAGAGTCGATTATATTGGATAATGCCGAGGCTGCTTTTGGAGAACTGTCTAAATAAAGAAAAAACAGATGGCGTTAATCTGAGGAAAGTCGCATAAATATGTGGCTTTCCTCAATCTGGTAATTAATTTTAAAAAACAAATGTCATATAATTACAGTTTCGTGGAACAAGAATTAAAATAATCTCATAAACAAAGAAGTGACTTGACGGAAAACCGAAAGATGTGGTTCTGGGGTATTTCATTGGGCATTGTGATGATAATTCTCATAATGAATCTGGGATTTATAGAAACGTTAGAGCACAAATCACAGGACTTCCGCTTTCATCTCTTTTCTGATAATTTCATCCCTTCAGATGATGTGGTGATCATTGCAATCGACCAGAATAGTCTCGATAGGTTTGAGAAGATGGCGGTCAGCTGGCCGCTGCCGAGGGAAATTTATGCCGTCGTGACTGATTATCTTTCGAATGAGGGGGCGAGTTCGGTAGTATTCGACATGATATTCAACAGCAGGGACATCGAGCGATTGAACGTCTCGGGCGCGAAAAGCGACAGCGCATTCGCAAGAAGTATTGAATCGTCAGGAAGGGTAACGTTGGCGCTTATCGGACAGGATTTTTTAACGGGTTTACGCCCGACTCTTGAGTCAGCGGCTGGGATAGGCGAATCAAACGAATTAGAGCGAAGCTCATCTTCGGAGTTCCGGAGTTTATCCGGTCCAATAGAGTTGTTTCAAACAAAATTTACTCACTACGGCATAGTAAATTTTCAATCCGATAGGGATGGAATTGGAAGGCGATTGCCGCTTTATTACACAATAAATGAAAGAAAATATCTGAATTTAGCCCTGTCAGCATTCGCCGTTGGAAAATCAGATGATATATTATCACAAGAAAATCTGAATGTTTCGATATTCGATGATCATCTGATGGTTGATTCTACAAAAATTCCTGTGAGTGAGAGTGGTGAATTTTTAATTTATTGGTATGGTCCCGGCGGTCCGGGAAGAAAATTCGATTATTTCAGCATTCATGATCTGGTAGTTTCCGCACTCAATCCGGAAAAACCTCTGATTCCTAAAGGCTTTTTTGATGGTAAATATGTCTTCGTTGGAGCAACCGCTCCCGGTCTCTGGGACTTGAAGCCAACTCCATTTACCGGGCAGACACCCTATCCCGGAGTTGAAATCTATGCTACGATTGTGAGTAATTTCATCCAAAATCACTTTGTCTCCGAAGCGGATAGCTGGGAATATTCATTTCTATTCGTAATACTATTGATATTAGAAATAGTTATCATTCTAAAATATCGGCTTCAATACGGCGCAGTTATTTTAGGATTATTAATTATCGGATGGTCAGCGGCTTCAATAATCGCTTTCACGAAATATTTGGTCATGCTGCCTATAGCTGAACCGTTCACTTCTTTTCTTGCGATATTCATTACAGGCACCTCTGTATCATATCTTCATGAGGAGCGATCAAGAGAAAATCTCAGGCGTATGTTCAATCGTTATCTGAGCGAAGATGTCATCAGTAAATTACTTGAGGACAAATCCGGATTAGTTCTCGGTGGAGAGGAGGTGGAAGGGACGGTTTTATTTGTCGATATTGTGGGGTTCACGAATTTAGTGGAGAGGCTTTCTCCTAAGGAAACAGTAGGTATCTTAAACAGCTATTTTGGCGAGAGCGCTGAGGCGATACTTGATAATAGTGGATTGCTGGACAAGTTTACGGGTGATGGACTCATGGCGATCTTCGGTGTTCCTTTGTCAACGCCGGAACATGCGCGTCAGGCATGCCTGAGCGCATTGATCTGTCGGGAGGTAGGAATTGAAGGTAAAAAAGATAAAGAGCCTACTTCCCGGATAGGCATTCACAGCGGAAAGATGATCGTCGGGAATATTGGTACGACGAGAAGAACCGACTATACGGCAATAGGTGATGTAGTCAATACCGCATCCAGATTGGAGGGACTGAACAAGGCCTACAACACGCGAGTGATTATAAGTGAAGACGTTAAAAATCTGGCCGGTGATGAGTTTGCATTCAGAAATTTGGACGTAGTGAGGGTGAAAGGAAGAGAGCAGCCGATGCGGATCTTTGAATTAATTGACCTTTCTGATAACGTAAGCAAGGAAGAAGCTGAATGGGATAAAAATTTCCAGAAAGCAATAAATGTTTATAGAGATCGTAGCTATAGAAAAGCCAAAAAACAATTTATAAAATTGTCTGAGTCTTTAGCTGCCGATTATGGTGAAAGACGTGCAATTTCGGCAGCTTACGCCGACAGATGCGACCAGCTAATAGAAAACCTCGGTCTGGTAGATGAAAAGGGCGTCTTTACGTTTTTAACTAAATAATGGAGTAGAAATGGTACCGCTATCAGTATTAATTAAAGTTATCTTAGTCAATTATCTTTTGATCTTCACTGCTGCTGATTACTTATTTCAGAATCAAAACAGCAGCTTACCTTATGGCACTGTTGTGAGAACCGGTGCCGGTTCTTTTTATCCTGTAATAAAAATCATTGATAAGCCAGAATCTATCACTGTCCTGCGTAAACATGAGGGATGGGTCGAAATAAAACTTGACACCGGCAAATCGGGATGGATCTCAGAAAACGTTTTGAGAAAGGACAGGGATGAAGGTGATTATCTGAAACGGTTAAAGGAATCGAAGGAAAACGTGAAAGTGCCGCAGGCTATAATAGTCTCGGCGGTTAAGGGGTTCGGTGACCGCTACAGGGAAGCGATAGCTGAAGGGAACAGCAATATCCTTGCATTGGACCGGCAGCTGATCACTCCGCAGATGTGGTACGATTTCGTTAAGCGGCATTATGGCAGCAAGGGAGAGAAAAGATGGTCGGGTGACAGGAAGTTGAAACGATTTACAAAATCGGTGCATACCAGCTTCTTGGAAAGGGAGTTAGGACTTTACATCGCCTCCTCTTTGGTGAGAGGAAAGCTTATACAAGATAGGAAAATCGAGGCTTACCTGAGTCTGATGGCTACCGCGCTTGTTAGGCAATCGGAAGCGCCGAATCTGTCAATGAGAGTATATCTGTTCCACTCGGAAAGACCCGCAGCATATGCAACTCCTAACGGGATGATATTCATCTCTGATGAGCTCTGGAAGATGATAAAGAACGAGGCGGAACTTGCGGGTCTTCTCGGTCATGAGATTGCGCACGTTGTGCACCGGCACGCAGCAATGGAACTCGAAAAACGGAAAACGGAGATCTCGGCTGAAATGGCGTTCGGCGAAATAAGGCGGCTCACGGGATTAAGTCCGATGGAGAAGCATCTGGAAAATCTCGCTCTGGCGATATATGACGTTGTGAATCGGGGCTATATAGATGAATATGAAAAAGATGCTGACAGGTTGGGATCGATATACGCTTACAGGGCGGGATGGGTGGCGACTGAATACAGGAACCTCGTTGAAAGGCTTTCAAAACATCCGGCCATGGAGAAAGAATTTTTCGATGCTGAGTACTCGTTAACAAACCCGTTCAAGGGACGACTCGATGAGCTTATGAAGCTGCGATCGAAACTTAAAAAGAAGAAGGAAAGAATCATTAATACTCCTGAATTTGAAAGGGTTCGTGGATATAAATAACGGGAGAAAATATGATATGACAGTCGGGATTTGCGCAGTCCTGATAATTCTGTCCTCATTCTGCATTCAACTCTAACACAGATGAGTTTTGAAAGTAATGCCGGCATTATTGCGGTTGATAGATCTCCTGGTAGATACATAATTTATTTAAGACCGGGTCTAATATTATCCTATTCAAGTCGGAGGGATACGCCGATGTAAGCAAGAGGATTTACATAAATAGGAAATATAATAATGAATTTACTGTGCAGCCACAATAACGCTACGCAAATATATAATAAGGAAGTTAAAATGAAAAGAATTACAATATTACTGTTGTTGGTGATGTTTGTTGTGGCTGGATGCGGCGAAAGCAGCCCCAAACCGACTTCAAGCAGGCCTGATTGGATTGATACAGGCGCTGATTCCCCCACCCAAATCAGCGCAGTCGGTGTGGGAGACACCAAACTCGATGCTGTTGCTTCTGCACTTGGTGAATTATCCAGAATAATTGAAGCAAAAGTCGCAAATATTGATAGTTCCGTCAAAGACGAAACATCGGATACTACTTATGCTGTAGCCGTTTCAAAGATTGATCCATCTATATCGTTTGGGAAAGTTAAGGTGCAGTCAAATTTTAATGGGATGATAAAGCGGATTATAGGTACGGATGGTGAGGAAGAGACGGAATCTTACCAGCAAACTGTAATAGTAATAAGCTTGGGAGATAGTCTCAATTCCTTTAAAATAAAATTTTTTAAGAAGGAGACAGAAACCAATAATAAGGCACAACTTACTACTTATATAGAAGCATCAGGGGAAAATCTCAATTTTGCGAGTCTGTTGAATGAATTAGAAGCAGCGGAGGTAAAGATTAAAACGTATGAGACAGAAAAAGAATACTATGTCTTACTGATATATGATATTGAAAACTTGAAAAAGTAATTTTAGCGGGATAGTGTTTGGCGTCTGATGAATTTGTGGTCAGAAAGCAGGATATCATAAAGTCTCATGGGATGCTTCAATCTTTGCTTTTGGAATCTACTTCTACACACTTCACACAGGAGATTATGTTCAAACAAAGAAGTTAATTTTGATGAAATATACATTCCCAAAAACGAACCTTTTTGAGACTCATTTTACTTTATCGTATTATTTGTAGATTAATTGAGAGTTAAGAATAATTTTAGTTCCAGTATTGTTCTGATAGAAGGTAGCCCTAAGCTTCTAAAAGTACGCCCGGGTGCCTCGGAGAGGCTCCTTTGGAGGACTCCTACAACGGAGTTCCCTTGGAAGAACCGCCGGCCAATGGCTTAAAAGATCTCTGTCCTATAATGAGTATCAGCCACTTACGGGGATAGGACACTCAAATGTGATGTAACATTAATTTCAAAAATTTTATTAGAACATTTAAAGAGAGATTCGTAACTCCTAACCAGAAACATATTCCCGAGAGGATCATTGTTTAAAAAATTGAATCATATCATGTAGTTAAAGATTAAAATAGGTCATCATTTAACTTGTAGCACTGAAATTATTTGTTTAATTTTAAACCATAGTTTTATAAGGTCTTGATAAGGTGAAAAAAACGTGCTTAAAATGTTCGTATATAACTATTCTAAGTCTCTGATAGACTACCATATTAAGGGGAGATAAAGTTGCGAGATTCACAGTTGTGATAATATCAAAAAGAAATAAAATAGAAAAGTTTTTGAACCAACATAACCATTTTATGGAGGCTGTCAGGACTATTGTCCAAATAGTCAGTCTCGGGTTTCTGGTATATTTAGCTTATTTTAAATAGTTCGCTTTATTGATTAACCGTGAAAGTATCCTATATCTTTTTAAAAATAATCTGATGGTTTCTTTTTTTCCTTATCAATCTCGAAACCGAGATTTCAGTCTGAATACAACTTAAATCAAAGTACTGTTGTCTTGGTTGATTTTTCGGAAGCCCTTAGTTAGTATCTCCATACTGAAATAGCTTGACAATTAATAAAAGTCACTATAGATTTTCGTCGTAACGACAATTACATCCGCTTATTTAGATAAATAATTTATAGACCGGGCAACTGTAAACGGAGTATCTGTGATTTTATGGTTAAAGTAGTGTCCTTAAAGGTGATTTCAACTATAGTTGATTATATAATGACGCCTTATTTTACGTTGAGCGTCCGCTATTGGTAAACGATTCAAATACTATTTTAATGTTGTTATGTGGGCGGAACCATCATTTCTCTAACAATATTATCATCCGTGATATTTTAAATGGATAAAAATTTGAATCTATATTCTTTTGGTAGGCGTGGATTCTATAAAGTTATTGGAACATTTTTCCTGATTTTCATATTCGGGTTTTCGACAGCTCTCGGTGGTACGACCGGAAAAATAACCGGTAAAGTGGTTGATAAAACAACAGGGGAGCCACTTATAGGCTCAAACGTAATTTTAGAGGGCACTATACTTGGTGCAGCAACAGATATTGAAGGGCGATACTTTATCTTGAACATACCCCCGGGGGTCTATTCATTAAAAGCGAGAATGATCGGGTATAGCACGACTGTCGTTACTGATGTAAGAGTTTCTGTGGATTTCACGACGCGTATCGAATTTGAGCTTTCCACGAGTGTTTTGGAACTCGGAGGTGTCGAAGTCATTGCGACCACGCCGATAATAAAGATGGATCTTACTTCAACAAGGGCAGTCATTGGAGCAGAAACTATTTCCGAGATGCCGGTTGAAAGCTTTGACGAGATTCTTGAACTGCAAGCGGGGATAGTGAGGGGGAGCGACAATAAAATTCATATCCGTGGTGGCAGGGCAAGCGAGATAATTTACTTGATAGACGGAGTTCCGGTCAATGATCCATACTCAAACGAGATCTCCGTAGAAGTTGAGAATGATGCAATTCAGGAACTCCAGGTCATAAGCGGAACTTTTAATGCCGAATATGGACGCGCCATGTCAGGAGTGGTTGACATCGTAACCAAAAGTGGCGGGAGGAAACTCTCGGGTAAAATTTCCGGTTTCTTCGGTGATTATGTTAGCGCTGACGATGAATTATTCCCAAATATTGATGATTTAAACTCTAACGGTTTGACTAATATTCAAGTTACACTCGGCGGTCCGGTACCCAGCCTCGGAGACAAATGGTCTTTTTTCAGCTCAGGAAGACGCTACAAGAACGAAGGATGGCTTTATGGTCAAAGGGTGTTAACTCCTGGTTTTCTTGATGCTTCAAATGTATGGACAGTTCAAGAGGGTGACGGTAAATTTATCCCTATGAATTCTTTCTTGAAGAAATCGGCTCAGGGGAAACTTACTTATAGTCTTTCGGCTAAGGCAAAAATATCTTATTCTGCGTTCTGGAATAAATTGGATAACAAAGTATATGATCATCTATTCAGATTCAACCCTGATGGCGACTACAAGCAGGAGAAAATCGGGCTCACGCAAATAGCCGCGCTGAACCATTCTCTATCTTCCCGAACATTCTATACTGTAAAGCTATCGTTTAACTCCTCCGATTTTAAGAGAAGTGTATTCGATGATTCAAAAAATTCTCTGAATCCGAACTATATAGATGTTGAAGCCTACAGAGGACGCCTTTACAACGGCGGAACAAAACTCTGGCATTTGAATAGAAGCACAACGAGCAAGAGCGGGAAAGTGGATATAACCAGTCAGGTGACAAATAATCATCAATTGCAGGCGGGTGTTGAAGTAAGAAGCCACAAACTGAATTTTGAGGAGTTTAAGGTATTAATAACCGCCACTACCGATTTTTTACCTGAAGCGGGTAAAGATATACCTGGGAATGTTAACTTCAACAAATACGAACATTCACCGTTTGAAGCTTCGGTGTATATTCAGGACAAGTTGGAGTTTGATGATCTGATTATCAACATAGGTATTCGGGGTGAGTATTTTGACCCGTCAGGCAGAGTTCCGTTAGATAAAAGAGACCCGGATAATGCGAAATTCTATAACGTCACGACTGAGGATGCGTTTATGACGCGCATTCCGGAAGGGAATTTCGATTCCAGCGTACATACTATAATTGACAGCGTAGACATACTAAATGTCCCGTGGGTGGTCAAATATGGGGAGGCAAGTACTTCAATTAGCTTCAACCCAAGAATTGGGCTCGCTTATCCGATTACCGACAGAAGTGTGATACATTTTTCCTATGGACATTTTTCTCAGATACCGCCGTTTCAATTTTTGTACCAGAACTCTGATTTCGAAGTGAGAAGAGGACCATTGAATAAAAACGAAGGCAAGGGAGTCTTTGATAGGATTTATACCCCTGATTCAGAAGTAGAGGGAAATCTTATGGGCAATGCGGCGCTAGAACATCAACGGACAATTAATTATGAATTGGGAATTCAACAGCAAATCACTGAAAATATCGGAGTAGATATTACGGGTTTTTATAAGGACATGAGAAATCTTTTAGGGACTGAAATCATTGAACTGTATGATACGCGGTTGTACGCCAGGTATGTAAACAGAGACGTGGGGAACGTTCGCGGAATTACCGTGGCATTCAATAAAAGACGTTCCAACAATGTTTCTTTCAGCGTTGATTATACATTTCAGATAGCCGAGGGTAATGCCTCGGATCCAAGTGACGCTTTTCTTGATGCGGTCGGCGGGCGGGAGAGTGAGATCCGAGTCGTGCCTTTAAACTGGGATCAGACTCATACTCTCAATACTAATGTCACAATAGTTTATCGGGAAAATTGGGGAGTCAGCCTGCTCGGGAAGCTCGGCAGTGGTCTGCCGTACACTTTTGAACCTGCGCAAACTGGCGCTCAGTTTACACGCTTCGAGAACAATGAGAGAAGACCATCCCAGATCACTTTCGACCTTAAAGCTCATAAGGATTTAGTCGTAAGGGGAATGCATGGTTCAGTTTTTCTTAAAGTGTTTAATCTTCTTGACCGAAGGAATGAGATAGCGGTTTATAACGACACCGGACGGGCTGGTTACACGATTCGTACCCAATTCTGGGGCGAATGGACTGATATTGGGACAGTGGAAGATTGGGTGAACAGACCTCATATGTATTCTCAACCGAGGCGAATTCAGCTGGGAATTGGATTAGGATTTTAATTATGCTTAGAAACCATGTACATCATTTTAGAGGACCGAAATTTCATATTTCAGGGGTAATTTATATCTTCTATCTATTCCTCGCGTTGCATGCTACCGCTTTCACTCAGGACCAAAGAGGGGATGTTACTTTCCGGAGAATGGGAGTTCACAATGGTAACTTGATTGCTACTATTTATTTCAATCAGGGAGATATAAGCGGATGGGCTGGCTGGGGATATCCGCCGCCGCGTGTGGAGTGGCCGAAGGGAAGCGGGCATGAGTACGGTGATGAAAATAGCCTTCTTGTGATTGCTGAAGTAACTGATAATCTCGGTAAAGTCCTCCACATTGTAAGTGAAGCAAGCCTCGATTGGGACGCGACCGATATCAATTTGGATACTGGGGAGCAGATGGGGTGGGAACCTATACCGGGTTATTTTAATGCAGGGCAGGAATCCCCGGCCATGAGTGACCTCCCGGAAAGCTGGCCTGACTCCTGGCCTGATTTGCAGAATGAGGATGACCCCGGTTGGCCCGGTTCGTGGCACGGCTTTTTCGGCAGAGATGTATTCCAGGCGGACCAGGAAAGCTATTTTGTAATGGATGATAACTTCAATAACGAATTTCCGAATTTTGTTCCGGACCCTTCAGATCCCACTCGTAAAGGGCTTGCATTAAAAGTTTCCGCAAGGGGGTTGCAGTGGGCTGACCCCTTAGCTCAAGATGCGATGTTCTGGCTATATGAAATCACCAATGTTGGAGCTACTACTTACGATAAAATCGTATTCGGAGAGGTCTTCGATGCGCGCATGGGAGGAGCAGGCGACGCTGATGATGATCTCGCAGAATTTATCTCCGAGGGAAATATAGATATAACCTACTCATGGGATGCAAATGATATAGGGACCGGCGGATGGTCGCCTGTGGGATACTTCGGCTTTGCATTTCTTGAGAGTCCCGGAGTCTCCAATGATGGGATTGATAATGACGATGACGGATTGATAGATGAGAGCCGCGACAGCGGACCCGGTGAATGGGTCTTCGGTCCTATCGGTATTTACGGAGAACCGAAAGAACACTGGTCCGGTGATGAAGACGGTGACTGGCTAGGGTTCAGCGATTTCAACGGCGACGGGATATTGGATTCAGGAGAACCATTAAACGATGATTTAGGACAGGACGGGATAGGTCCTGACAGTCCTCTATATCCCGGAAAAGACACGGGTGAAGGCGACGGGATACCCACTAATGGGGAGCCAAATTTCGATAAGACAGATGTTGACGAATCGGACCAGATAGGTCTCACAAGTATGGATTCTCATATCGAGAATTTTGTTAAATTTTCAGACGATGAGTCGATGTGGCCTCTCCTTCTTCCGGGGCATTTTAACCCACCGTTACCTCTGGCAGTTAACTACGAATTCTTTTACGGTTCCGGTTTTTTTCTGTTAGAACCGGGGAAAACCGAACGGTTTTCTCTTGCAATGGTCTTGGGAGAAGATAAGGACGATATTTTAAGAAACAAAAATACCGTACAGAATATATATGACGCAAACTACCGATTCAAACAGCCGCCTCAGAAGCCGTCGGTAAGGGTATCTACCGGTGATAAAAGAATTACTCTTTATTGGGACGAGGTTGCTGAACGTTCAAGGGATCCTATCTACGGACTTGATTTTGAAGGATATATGATATACAAAAGTACCTGGTTCGATTTCTCTGATGCAAACCCGGTCACCGATAGTTACGGAAATGTAGTCTTTTTTGAGCCCGTCGCTCAGTTCGATCTCGTGGACGGATTGGTAGGACCGCACCCAATCGGCATCGGTTCCGAGCCCGGCATAGACCAGCCCACGGGAGCTAACCTGAATATGGGAACCGATAACGGCATAACACACTTTTGGGTTGACACGGATGTTATTAACGGTCAAAAGTATTTCTATGCGGTTGTTTCCTATGATAAGGGATACGATACCGATTTTTTCGAGCGAGGTCTTTCTTCCGATAGCTCATTAACTATTGCCTCTCCGAGTTTGAGCGCTATCAACTTCAAGTTGGACAGGGTCGGCAATGTGATAGGTGCAGGAATAAACACAGCCGTAGCAACACCAAATACGCCGGTTGCGGGTTACATTCCGGCAGCGGTAACCAGCTTGAACCATATTTCCGGTCCCGCCACGGGAAGGGTAGAATATATGATCTTAGATGAGTTGAATATAAAGGATAACGCAGTTTATAATATCGTGTTTGATGATATTTCGGCTCTTGAAATATCTTATTCCATCTTCAATACTACCGATAATGTGCGGCTGATAGCAAATCAGACAGGAGTTGACAATGATGACAGTCCTGAATTTGAAGGAATAATGCTGACTGTATTCAACGATGCAGAGATTATTTGGGACGAGATAAATTCCGGATGGATTGATGGTAACAGCAATCTCCTCCTGAATGTAGATAATGTAAAGACCGATGGAGTTACGCCATTATATCGCTCACCCGCGGATTATGAGATAGCTTTTAATTCGGAGTTTATTGATATGTCTATAAACGGAAAACCGGCAAAGTTTAATATATGGGATGTTACCTTTCCTGATGAACCCACTCGTGTCGAGTTTTGGTTCAAGGATAAGGGTGATGATGGAAACCTCACAGGAGACGTTGTCAACGATTTTATCTACTTGTGGGTGGATGATCCGGACGGTGAGCTGGTGAGAAGCTGGAAAGTGGGATTTGCAGAGCCGCCTGATATGTTATTCGACACCACTATTTTCGAAGACGGTTCGATGATTATCGATACTATCGAAGTGGAGCCCATAATTCCGGGTGCGGGCGATACGATGCTTATCGCCATCATTAAACCGTTCAGGTCCGGTGATGTCTATGAATTTACTACCACCGGAGCATCCTTCGACGAAGCTGTTGTAAAGACAAGCCTAAGTAAGATCATTGTGGTACCGAATCCATATGTCGCTGCCGCATCCTGGGAAACCAGGCTCCCACCCGGTATATTATCTGGTCGAGGAGAAAGGAAAATACAATTTTCTAATCTTCCAAGTAAATGCACGATTCGTATCTACAGTGTACGTGGATATTTGGTGGATACGCTTGAGCATGACCGGCCCATAAATGACGGCACAGAATTCTGGGATTTGAAAAGCAAGGACGGAATGGATATAGCGTATGGTCTGTATTTTTATCACGTCGATGCAGGCGAGTTGGGTGAAATGATGGGTAAATTCGCCGTTATTAAATGAGACAAATTTGTATGAATAAAATGAAAAATGATATTACGATGAAGAATAGAGCTGGTATACAAATGGTTCGGTTGCTTATCTGGATTACAGCATTGATTGCGCCGGTATCAGCATTTAGCCAGATCACGGGAAACGTTTCAAAGGTAGGTACTGTAGCAGCTTCATTCCTTGAGATTGAAGTGGGGTCTCGCGCTGTTGGAATGGGCGGCGCCTACGTGGCGGTTGTCGATGATGCTACTGCTGTTTACTGGAATCCGGCGGGGTTGGCACGTATTCATAAGAGCGAAGTTGTTCTGATCCATACTAACTGGCTTGTGGGGACATCATTTGATTTTGTCGCCATAGCATTCCCCGTTGGTAATTTCGGGACCATCGGAGCGAGTCTCACATCATTGAGTACTGATGAAATGGAGGTGAGAACTGTTCTGCTTCCGAACGGTACAGGAGAGCGTTTTTCCACTACTGACCTCTCCGCCGGATTGTCTTACGCAATGGATTTGACAGAAAAGTTTTCGATTGGCGTAAATGCCAAATATATTTCGCAGAAGATATGGCATATGGGTGCACAGGGATTTGCGCTGGATATAGGGACTTTATTTAAGACAAATCTCAATGGAATGACCATTGGAATGAGTATCTCGAATTTTGGTACTTCTATGAGGCTTCAAGGGAATGATATTTTTGTAAATTATGATGAAGCTCCTAATTTCGGTGGTAGCAATGACCGAATCCCGGCGTTTAAACAGACAGAAAAGTATTCTCTGCCCCTTATTCTCCGGGTTGGGCTGGCTATGGACGTAGTCAACAGTGAAAGCAACGTGGTTACTGTCGCCCTAGATGCAGCTCATCCTAATGACAACACCGAATATATCAATATGGGCGTAGAATATACAATTGCCGACGTGGTAGCGTTGAGGATGGGATATAAGAACACGTTTCTTAAAGATTCTGAAGAGGGTCTTACTGCCGGAGTAGGGACTAAACTCGTTTTAGCGGGAGGCATAGCCTTCGCAGTTGATTATGCTTACCAAGATTTCGGCAGGCTGAATAACGCTCAATTGTTTTCACTCACACTTGAATTTTGAATGGAGAATTTCCTGCATTTGATACTAAAAAATAACACTTGACATTTAAGGAACGCTAATTAGATTGAATTATACACAATGTAATAAAACGATAACTAAACCCTTAATAAGTTACGATATGTGCTAAATATCGGGTTATAGTTCACGTAAATATTTAGTACAATAACACCAATTAACACAAGGGTTAATTGGATTTAACGATGGAGGTACACAATGATGAAGAGTAAGCTACAAATATCACTCTTAGTCGCTATTACTATTGCGTTCGCGGGACTTTTTGTTTCGCCGATTTATGCGCAGGAAGACGATACTCGCTACTTAGCGAAAAACACCGGTTTCGGTATAACCGACGTCGACAAGGACAATTATAGTGAAATCATAATGTTCGATGATAACTCGGGATTTGTTCGTGTGTATGAATACAACAACACGGATAATGAGATTAAATTGGTGAAGGAGTGGCAGCCGAACCCAGCTGATTGGGTACCAGGCGCCACCGTAAAGAGTCAGATTCCTGAGGCGGACTTTGACGGAGACAACGTTCTTGAGCTCTATCTTTCCGATACGAAGGGTAACTCGTGGATTGTAACTCCCATGGGGGATGTTGCCACGATGTTCGACG
>SORT01000030.1 GCA_004402895.1 Fidelibacterota bacterium MT.SAG.3
AGGGCTAATTAAACCAAATTTTTCATAATAGCGAATCGTTTCCCGGGAGAAACCGCTTTTCTTAGCAAGCTTGCCGATCAACATTTTTTCCTCCTTACTCTAAATAAGTTCTTGACTCGGGAGTATACTCTAGGGCTTATATTTGATAAAAGGAAATTATCATAATAAAAGGAGATTTCAAATGAAGTATTTAGCTATTTTACTCATAATTCTTATCAGCGTTGCACTCTTGGGGATCTTCTATTATGAAGAGAATTTGTATTCAAAAAAACAAAGATTAAAAAATGTGAAATCTGTAGGCTCTGAAAATTCATTCGTTGCATGTACTTTAACTTCTTACGAATTGATTGAACGGAGGAAAACGCTGCTGCCTGCAATTCAGCCATTTATAGAAGATATCAAAGAGCTTGAAAATGGTTATTTATTTAAATTCCGAAATGATGATGATTTGTTACCTAAACTGCTTGAGGTTATTGACATAGAAAGCATATGTTGTTCATTTTTGGAATTCAATCTAAAAGTCGAAGCAAACAAAGGTCCTATTTGGCTCCAACTTACCGGACAAAAAGGTACAAAGGAGTTCATAAAAGAAAATTTTATGCCCAATTAGAACTATACGCAAGTTATGACAAACAATTTCGCAGTACAAAACTCATGAAATCGAGAGTTTCTGACAATTAGCTTTTGAGACAGTGGTTTTTTGTCTCATAAACGGCGGTTTATGATACACATTTTAAGTGTGTCAAAACTCATACGTTTATGAGAATTTATGCACCTCGGAGTGAGCTTTGTGTGGGGACAAATCGGTCACATTAATTAATATCTTGACTTGGTATATTACATAAACTAATGAAGAAATACTTATGTGTATTGACTTGGGAATTAACCAGAAGCAAATATGATTAAAGAGGATTGGTTACCATAATCAACCATGTTTTGTCACAGAGATTGTTGCAGAACGCAGATTACGAATTTGGAGGTTACAACAAATGGGACTATATTTGAAACAAGGTATAAGTTGGTGTTATGAGACGTTCAAAGATAATAGGTACCGGGCGATTTCTACCGGAGCGTGTTGTTTCGAATTTTGATTTAGAAGAGTTGATGGACACTTCGGATAAATGGATAACCGAAAGGACAGGTATAAGGAATCGGCGGTTTGTCGAGGATGGGACTGGCTCATCTGAGCTTGGATATAAAGCGGCAATAAAAGCGATAGAGAAAGCCAGTCTTAGTCCAAAAGACATAGATTTCATAATCGCAGCCACTATTATGCCGGATTATTTTTTTCCTGGGAATGGGTGCCTGATAGGGCAGATGCTCGGGCTTCCAGGAGTAGGTGCGTTAGACGTACGCAATCAGTGTTCAGGTTTTATTTACGCTCTCTCAATTGCTGACTCATTCATACAAAACGGAGTTTACGACAACATCTTAGTCGTTGGATCGGAGGTACATTCGGTCATGCATAAGATGACTACTAAATGGAGGGATACAGCGGTGTTATTCGGCGACGGTGGGGGAGCGGTTGTATTAGCATCTTCTGAAGATGAGAACAGAGGGATACTTTCTACTCACTTACACGCGGATGGGGCTTATGCGAGGGATCTCTGGCTTGAAATTCCAGGAAGCAAGCAGAATCCATGGCTGACTAAAGATATGATTGACGATGAACGGCACCATCCGAAGATGAACGGCAAGAAGGTGTTCAAGCATGCAGTAAAGCGATTTCCGGAGGTTATTGAAGAGGCACTTGAGAAGAATTCGCTCACTGTTGACGACATCTCCTTACTTATACCACATCAATCAAACCTGCGGATAACACAGGCAGTTGCAAAAAGGTTAGGGTTGGGTATGGATAAGATTTACAGCAACATCGATCGCTACGGAAACACAACTTCTGCGTCGATTCCCATTGCGCTGGACGAGGCGATTGAGGAAGAAAGGATAAAGGATGGTGACATAGTGATATTTGCCGCCTTCGGTGCAGGATTCACTTGGGCATCGGCGGCCATTAGGTGGTAGAATTAATAGGCGAATTAAAAACACATATGTAAGATGTAGTAGGTCAACATACGCAATTTATAGGGAGGAATAATGTTTTTTCGAATATTAAGCAAGCGAATGCTGATTTTACTTAAATGGGTACACCCAGTAATTGTGGGCTTTGTATTGGCAGGATGTTCGTCAGTGGTCGTCATTCCACCCCTGGAGGGCTTGCCGCCTGATGCGCCGGAACAGCGAATAAAGATAACGGCGCAAAAATATCGCTTCGAGCCGGAAACAATAAAAGTACCGATCGATACACATGTTTTCATAGATATCGAGAGCTTGGACGTGATACACGGCTTCAATATTGAAAGATACGGCATAGAAAAGGAGATACCGGCTAAGGGAAGGGGAACGGTTACTGTTGAGTTCTATACCCGGGAGCGTGGTACATATAAATTCAAATGTTCGCACCTTTGCGGAATAAAGCATCCGTGGATGAATGGAAAACTTGTCGTCGAATAAGCTTACCGATACGAAAGACGACCGTGATTCAGTAATACAACGCTTCTTTCCCGGTACAGGGCACACATACGACCGAATCGTCCGACTCACTACCTTCGGAACTGATGCCGCCTGGAAAAAAGAAATCCTAAGCAGACTGCCTAAACGGGCAGAACGCATACTGGACCTTGCTTGTGGAACTGGTATTCTCACATTCCAGCTTGCCAGGCTCTACCCGAACGCTCACATCACAGGGGTGGATATAACGGAGGACTATTTAGATGTTGCCAGACAGACTATTGAGAAATTGAGAATAGAGAACGTCTCTCTTATACTGAGCCGTGCCGAAGATGTCAAATTAAAAACTTCGTTTGACTGTATTGTTTCGTCCTATCTGGCAAGGTACGCCGACCTGGAAGTACTGACACAAAACTGTGCGAAAATGCTTTGTTCCGGCGGCATATTGTTGATGCACGATTTCGTCCTTCCCACAAATCCGATAGTAAAGTCGATTTGGAATCAGTATTTTAAACTGCTGTCGCCATTCGCCCGATGGAGATACCCAGAATGGGAACCAGCATTTTCAGGTTTAGCAAACCATATTCGCAATACAACCTGGGTCCAGGATCTCACCACGACGATGGCTGATGTTCATCTCTCAGACATCAGAGTTGAGATTTTGGGGCGAGGAATTTCGGCCATCGTAACGGCACGTAAGGAATGAAAAACTCATGAACATGACAGCTTTTGACAATTAGCTTTTGAGACAGTGGTTTTTTGTCTTATAAACGTACGTTTATGATACACATTTTTAGTGTCCCAAAAACGTATGTCAAAACTCCAATTAACGATTAAATCGGTAATCATTTATCTTGCGGGATTTCATCCGTTAGAGTAACTTTCTTACCTAATTCCACAATAAAATATTTAGGAAGATATAAGAAATATGCCTTCTGAACCCAAACGTAAACTCGCCGCGATCATGTTCATTGATATGGTTGGCTATACTGCTCTGATGCAGGAGGATGAGGATAAGGCGAGAGAACTGATCGAAAGACACCGTGATCTGATGAAGCCTCATGTGGATAAGCACGACGGTGAAATAATCCAATTTGTGGGTGACGGAACATTCTGCCGGTTTAACAGCGCCATAGAAGCGGTGAATGCTGCTATTGAAATTCAGCATGTCTTTAAGTTAGAAGACGAGATGTCACTACGAATCGGTATACACGTGGGTGATGTAGTAGTTAAAGGGGATGAGGTATATGGTGATGGAGTCAACGTTGCATCTCGACTTGAACCCATTGCGGAACCGGGGGGTATCTGTATTTCAGATAGAGTTTATGATGATGTAAAAAATCAATCGGGAATTAAATGTGTCTCGATAGGTAAGAAAAACTTGAAAAATGTGAAGCGTCCTATGGAAGTTTACGCGTTAGAGGGCGAGGGGTTGTCATTACCCTCTTTTACATCAAGACTGGTTAATAGGAAATGGATTGCTTATGCCGCTGTTATCACAGTGTTAGTCATAATTGGTTTAAAAATCGATTTTGGGACAATTGAGGTCCAATCGATAGAAGATATTAGTAAACTTAGAATTGCAGTTCTTCCATTTACTAACATGAGTTCTGATCCCGAAAACGAATTTTTCGCTGACGGCATAACAGGAGATATCTTTACACAAATATCAAAGATAAGGAGTTTAGAGGTAATTTCTCGCACTTCCATAATTCAATACAAAAATACGACCAAAACTATAAATGAAATAGCGAAGGAATTGGGTGTAGCAACGATTCTGGAAGGGAGTGTCCAAAGGGGGGGGAATCGGGTTCGTATAAACGTTCAGTTGATAGATGCTAATACAGATAAACAACTTTGGGCGGAAACGTATGATAGAGATCTCGATGATATCTTTGCTATACAAAGTGATGTTGCCCTTAAGATTGCAAATGCATTAAAAGCAACGCTTACTCCCGCTGATGAAGCTCGCATTAACGAAAAACCTACAGAGAATTTGGAAGCCTATGACTTCTATCTTAAAGGCAATGTTCTATATGATGACTTTGGGTCCAATAATAAAAGGGAAGTACTCGAAGAGGCAATAGCCTCATATGAAAAAGCTGTAACTGTCGATCCATACTTTGTAGTTGCATTTTCACGCCTTGCTCATGCTCATCTAGCGATGTACTGGGACTATTGGCGATTTGACCATACTGATGAACGTCTTGCAAAGGCGAAAGGGGCAATAGACAAGGCTTCGGAAATTAATCCTGAGCATTTTGAAGTCCTTCTTGCAAGGGGTTTCTACTATTATTGGGGATATCGTAATTATGATGAAGCACTTAAATATTTAATTCCTATTCTCGAGGTACAACCGAACAACGCTGATGTTTTAACAGCGATAGGATTAGTTTATCGCAGAAAAGGTTTATGGAATAAGGCAATTACATCTATGAAGAAAGCTGTTGATTTAGATCCTCGTTCCTACCGTAAAACGCGTACGCTCGCAGAAACGTATACAGTAAATAGGATGTGTGAAGAAGCTGAACGTTATATAGACCGATCATTGGTTTTAAATCCTAAAGCGGTCATCAATTATTTAATTAAAGAATTAGCAGTGATTGCTTGCACAGGTGACCTGGCAGAGAGCCGGAGGGTTCTCGAAGAAGCGATGAATAGGATAGATCCGAACAAATTAATATCACAACAAGGAGAACAGTTAATCTTTGAAAGAAAATTTAATAAAGCATTAGATGTCTTTGAAAGCGATAAGAGAAATTGGTATTATTATAAAGCTTATCTTCATTTAAAACTCGGTCATCTAGATGAAGCTACTTCTTATTACGATTCTATGAGGGTAGAAGCTGAGGATGACCTAACTGAAGATCCAAAGAGCAGCAATACATTGCTTGGTTTAGGACTTGCTTATGCAGGATTAGGAAGAAATGTAGAGGCAGTAGAGAAAGGATTAGAAGCTATAAAGATTCTTCCTTTGTCAAAAGATGCTTACTGGGGTGCTTTTAGCTTAGAAACATTAGCAGAAATTTATGTGAATGTCGGTGAATATGATAAAGCGATTGATAAATTGGAATTATTGTCGATAATTCCAAGCTTAATAAATAGACATACTTTAAGGTTAGATCCCAAATGGGATCCCTTACGAGAGCATCCCCGTTTTATTAAACTGATTGCTAGTTAAATAGCATACAATTCGAATTCCGGCATCTATTTCTACCGCCTCCAAGCAGGCGATTTCGTCCAGACAAGGAAGATGGTGTTGTTGAAGTAGCACTGTCTCATAAACGTCGGTTATGACACACAATTTCGCAGTGCCAAAACTCGTTAAATGCTATGTTCATGGGACTTTGATTTTGGGACGTTTATGAGACTGTCCCGAAAACGACCGTTTATGAGACACATTTTTAATGTCGCAAACATTATCATTACAGAAACCAAAATAAATCCTTGACAATTGAAACATATATCGTATATTTACGATATATAAGATAGGTGAATATAAATGATGACTGAATTAAAAGAAAAATTGGCAGAAAATAAAACGCTCTCTCGCTTAGAACGAGAGCGATTTATCGCAATGTTCAAAGCGATGGGAAATCCTATCAGGTATGAAATGATGGAATATATGTTAAAGTTTCCCGGATGCAACACAACCAATATAGTCGATCATCTACCGATAGCACAGGCAACTGTCTCGCAGCACTTGAAAGTATTGAAAGAATCTGGGTTGGTTTCCGGGGAGCTTGAAGGCCCCGCGACCTGTTATTGCCTGAATGATGAAAACGTTAACTGGTTCAAAGAAACTGTACAAAGGATTTTTTAGTATATTTTTTTGACTTGAGGTATCGTAATAATACGATACGATTTATGGAGAAATGAAATGATTGAGCAGCTGATTGAAGTGCTTATAATGTTGAAGGGAAGCTTTTTACACCTCCTTCCGTATATGTTAATAACCATCCCGATAGCCGTGGCGGTAAATATGAGTGGCGCCTCGAAATACATTAGTAGTGCAATGAAAGCGAAGCCGGTCACAGCCATATTTTTAGCCATGGTGATAGGGGCATTCAGTCCGCTCTGTTCATGCGGAGTCATACCTGTAGTCTGGTCTCTATTGGTCGGAGGTGTGCCGCTCGCTCCAGTTATGGTGTTCTGGTTAGCCTCACCGTCCATGGACCCGGAGCTGTTTTTCCTGAGTGCTTCTATGATAGGCTGGAACCTCGCTGTTTGGAGGTTGTTAGCGACCATGTTCCTCAGTTTGGGAGCGGGATTTATCATTCATCTAATGGTAAAGCGAGAATGGTTAGGTGAAAATATAGTGCGTGATCAGCCTCTGCAATCAAATTTCTCGCTGAGCACTGTTTTCAACGTTCCGGTGAATCTTACAAAGAATTTATTTCGCCGGGTATTCCCAACTCCGGAACCATTACTTTCCACGTCTGTGGCCGCAGACGTATGCGGATGTGGCAGCTCGGTGGACGAACCAGTAGCTGATGTTGCGCCAGCTCAATCCATAGGAACAGAAAGATCGGAAGAGAACTGTGAAGTAAAGAAATCATCCGATTTTTATAGTCGCTTACTTACCGAGTCAGGTAAGGCTACATGGATGATCTCGAAGTTCATGCTGCTGGCGCTCTTTTTGGAGGTTTTGATAAAACTTTATGTACCTTCAGAATGGATCTTAGGTGTTCTTGGAGCGGAGAACGATTTTGCGATATTGAACGCCGCCCTGTTGGGTATACCGGTCTATACGAACACATTAACTGCTTTAGGGATGGTAGGTGGTTTGTTGACTCAGGGGATGAGTCCCGCAGCGGCGCTTGCATTTCTAATAGCCGGCCCGACGACAACTATTCCTGCGATGGTCGCGGTCTGGTCACTCGTAAAAAACAGGATATTTGCGTTATATGTAGGGTTCACCCTATTAGGAGCAATTCTATTTGCATGGATATTCAACATTGCAAATTAATACCAAAACAAGAAAAAAGGAGGACAATATGAATAACATGAATAAAGGATGTTGTGATTGTGGCGGATGTTGCGGCGATGGTTGGGTAGAGCTTGATGATCTGACTTTTAACGGGAGACGTAAAGCAGTTAGTTTCCAAGTAAATCATTTCACACATTACGGATGGGCATACTAGTTGGTCGCATTCTTGATCTAAGTAATATTTGATTAAGAATTTAAAAAAATATTAATAAAAGAGAAGCAAGCACAGTCACCGTATTTCGATCTTACTTCTTTTTTTATTCCTCTGAAATTAGAATATATGATTTGTTCCAAATAGCCATTACATAATGAGTAATAACTTTGATACATTAAAAAAAACTTAACGTATAATAACACTTAACAACACTTAACAATACAGGAAGACTAAAAGATGAATCAAATATTAGCTGTAGTTCTGATGTGTGTGTTGCCGTTGAGCTCTCGTGCTCAAGTAGTAGATAACTTCAAGACTCATACGGAATACCTTGCCTCGGATGAATTGAGAGGGCGAGGAACTGGTAGTAAGGAAATCCGCCTTGCTGCTGAATACATAGCCGGGCAATTCAAATCGATCGGACTGAAACCTATAGCTGATCAGTCCTATTTTCAACAGTTTCCAATTCCAGGTCAAAGTGAGATGGAAGCCAATGTCATAGGAATTATTCCCGCCGCCTCAGCTACCAACCGTTCACTCGTTTTTACAGCGCACTATGATGGTTATGGCGTTAGAGAAATTGAGGGACAGGAAGATATCATTTATAATGGTGCTCGAGACAATGCCATAGGTGTTGCTGCATTAATTGAAATAGCTCGCATCTTCAAAACAGAAAAGGCTGCAGCACAGAATCTGGTCTTCATGGCTACGGCTGCTGAGGAGAGTGGAAAGCATGGCAGTCGGTATTATATAGAGCACCCAGTATATCCTCTTCAAGAGATTACGATCTGTCTAAATATCGATGGATTCAACGTTTCCGGATCAAGAGAAGATTACTATGTTATGCCACGCCAGGGTGTGGATTTCGTTGATGAGATTGAGACGATTGCGGCATCAATGGGATGGTTCCATGTATCTCCAGATAAGGTTGATCATATGAACAGATCTTTTGACACCGTCTTGTTTCTTGCGAAAGGAATTCCTGCCTTCACTCTCTGGACGGGCGATAGGTTGAAAGGGGGTAAGACAGCCCCGCCAATCGATTTCGGTAGAATTCACACTCCAGACGATGAGGTCAACAAGAACTGGAACTGGGAAGGTGTTGAGGACCACATAGCCCTATATAAGGCCATAGCAGATTATTTTCTTAATCATCCTGATAATATTAGTGTTACCGATCTAACATTATTTAAGGAGTAGAACTCCATGACAGGCAGGTATATCAAGTCCTCCAACGCGATTTGTGAAACTGATATATTATTAAGAGAACAAACAATTCTGTTGTCGGCATATGCTATTACGACCTCCAAGAGGCTGAATTCGTCCAAATCCGCAAGATGCTACTCCTCAAATAGCACCGTCCCAAAAACGTTAGTTATGACACACAGTTTCGCAGTCCCAAAACAGTTTTAATGCAATAATCTTGGGACTTTGATTTTGGGACGTTTATGGGAATGTCCCGAAAACGATCGTTTATGAGACACATTATAAGTGTCCAATAAACGTGTATCAAAACTCCTAATCAGGATAAAATCGATCATCATTTCGCTTGCGGGATTTCATAAGTTAGAGTAACTTTCTTACCTAATTCCACAATACAATATTTAGGAAGATATAAGAAATATGCCATCTGAGCCCAAACGAAAACTCGCAGCCATCATGTTCACCGATATGGTGGGTTATACTTCCTTGATGCAAAAGGATGAGGGTAAGGCCAGGAAGCTCATCGAGCGGCACCGTGATTTAATGAAGCCTCACATTGATAAGCACGGGGGTGAGATAATACAATATGTCGGCGATGGGACCTTCTGCAGGTTTGATAGTGCCATAGAAGCGGTGAATGCTGCTCTTGAGATTCAACACGTCTTTCTGCTGGAGGATGATATGTCACTTCGAATCGGTATACATGTTGGTGACGTGGTAATCAAGGGCGATGAGGTTTACGGTGATGGTGTTAATGTAGCATCAAGGTTGGAGCCTCTTGCGGAAGCGGGGGGTATATGTTTGTCAGGAGAAGTATACACTCAAATTAAAAACCATCTCGATATTGATCTTGTAGCCGGGGGGTCGAAAGAGCTTAAGAATGTAAAGGATCCAATTGATATTTATTTTGTTAGTGTGTCGACTGTTGAGAAAAGGAGTGTGTCCGAAGAAACACAGAAATCAGAAAAATCGTTTTCAAGGAAGTACGTTTACGCTGGAGCGTCTTTGATGGTACTGCTTTTGGTAGCTGTATGGAATCTGCCGTTTTTCTCATCAGGGGACATGGCGCTTGAAGCTTCAGGAGAGATACGCTCTATAGCAGTCTTGCCTCTTGATAATTTGTCGAATGATCCTCAACTAGAGTATTTTAGTGACGGAATGACTGAAGCGTTGATATCTACTTTAGCTCAGATACGCTCTCTGAAGGTGATCTCACGAACTTCGGTCATGCAATATAAAGGTGTGCGTAAATCCTTACCAGAAATTGCAAAAGAACTGAATGTGGATGCAATATTAGAAGGTTCAGTCATGCACGCAGGCGGTGAAGTCAGGATAACTGTCCAGCTAATTCGCGCTTCGACTGACGAGCATTTATGGGCAAATGACTATACAGATAAACTGGAAAACGTTCTTTCACTCCAAGGAAGGATAGCAAAAGCAATAGCGAAGGAGATCAAACTGACTCTTTCGCCGGAAGAGGAACTAAAACTTTCACCCGATAAGAAAATAAATGTTGAGGCGCATGAAGCATTTTTGAGAGGAAAACATTTCTGGAATAAACGAACCGGAGATGATATTAAAAAAGCGTTAAAATATTTTGAAGAAGCGGTGAATATTGATCCCTTATATGCATTGGCACACGTCGGCATTGCGGAGAGTTACCTCCTATTGCATCAATATGTAGGCACTCCTTCATCAGAGACATATCCGAGGGGCAGAGCGGCTGCACTTAAAGCATTGGAGATAGATCCGAATCTAGGCGAGGCTCACATAGCAATTGCTTATGCGCTTACGGAACACTTCTGGGATTGGGCGGCGGCGGAAACTGAGTACAAAAACGGTCTAGAACTCAGCCCTAATTATGCTACAGGCCATCAATGGTATGCGGAATATCTCGTCTATACCGGTAGATTTGACGAGGCGAAAATCGAAATTAAACTGGCAAGAGAACTTGACCCATTGTCAAAAGTGATCTCACAGATTGAGGCGTTCACCTACGAATGGTCCGGAGATATTGAAACAACGCGAAGATTATATGATAAGAATATCGAACTCTATCCGGAATTTGGAGGTATTGTTGCAAACGCGGCATACTTTTTTTATTGGAGTGTGGGTGAAGAAGAAAAAGCTTCTGAATTGCTTCTGAAGGCAATTGAAATTGGCAAAAGTCCTGATGAGTTAATTAAT
Organism: Fidelibacterota bacterium MT.SAG.3; assembly: GCA_004402895.1. Taxonomy (GTDB): domain Bacteria; phylum Fidelibacterota; class SORT01; order SORT01; family SORT01; genus SORT01. Next base: position 11,043 of record SORT01000030.1, read on the forward strand.
GCAACGAAACAGGCCGCAAAACAATCCGGATTTAAAGGGATAATCAAGGTATGGAACGATTTCATCCCAGTACAGGCTTTGGGAAACGTCAATTTCATCGCTCGAAATTATTATCTGTTGGGTGAATATGATAAATCTCTTGACTGGCTCGAACTTGCAATGGAAAAGCGTGATTTTGGCATGATTTTAGTTTATCATAATCCACTTTATTCTGATCCGGTTTTTCGTTCTAATCCACGATTTCAGGCTATCTTCGAGAAAATGAATTTTCCAAACAATTAGACAGCGAATTCGACTGAATTCATAATATTCTGTTCCTATAAATAGACACTGTCCTATAAACCTCAGTTATGACACACCATTTTGCAGTGCCAAAACTCGTTAAATGCAATATTCATGGGACTTTGATTTTGGGACGTTTATGGGAATGTCCCGAATACGGCCGTTTTTAGGAAAATATCGTCTTGTATGAAATGTTAAAACTATTTGACAAAGTTACTAATAAATGAATTGTTATGGTCATTGCATATTGATCTCTGGATTTTATCTCACGCGAAGGAGGTAGTTCTCTTAAACTCAGACTTTCATATAATAATCGAAGTATAAATGACAATACCATCGTAAAATGGGATAAAATCAAGTCCTTTTTCGAAGTATAGATTCAGAATACCTTAACAATTATTATAAAAATAGCGTTATCAAACATCAAATTAATGTTATTTGCTTCAATTCTAAGAGATTAAATCGGTAATCATTTCCCTTGCAGGATTTTATCCAAGTCGGTAACTTTCCTATCAAACTCTTTTTATTAAAAGGAAGCTAATTGACGCCTGAGTCTCCTAAAAGAAAACTCGTAGCAATCATGTTCACTGATATGGTGGGTTATACCGCTATAATGCAAAAAGCGGAGCTGAAAGCTCGGGAGCTTGTTCAAAATCATCGCGAGATAATAAAGCCCCTAATTGAGAAGCACGCTGGTGAAGTTATTCAATATGTTGGTGATGGAACTTTTAGCACATTTGGAAGCGCAATAGAAGCTGTCAACTGTGCGATTGAAATACAACGCAGTCTTAAAGATAATGAAGAACTCAGCCTTAGAATAGGGATTCACGTTGGGGATGTGGTTGTAGAGGGCGATGAGGTCTATGGAGACGGCGTTAATGTAACATCGAGACTTGAACCATTGGCAGAGCCAGGTGGTGTATGTATATCCGAACGTGTGTATGATGATATCAAAAATCAATTGGATATGGAAACAGCATTCCTTGGTGAGAAAAGCCTTAAAAATGTTGACCATCCAATTAAAATCTACAGTCTTATCGGAGAGGGACTAAATGCAGCTAAACCGTTTGAAGAGGAGCAAGAAACTACTATTATATCCAAGGAGTCAGTATCAGAGGAGTTAAAAACGAAACCTGCTTCAAAGAAATTCTTGCCGTGGGCGACAGGTGCAGCTGTTCTGTTGATTCTCTTCTTTGCCAAGGGATGGTTTTCAGGAGAATCTTCCATAACTGAAGTAACGGCGGATGAAAACTCTTTGGCGGTGATGTTCATCGAAAACATGATGGACCCTTCCGATTCTGAAAGGCATGCTGAGATGATAAAGGAATTGTTGATCACAGACCTATCGCAATCACATGACTTGCGGATTATAGGGGGTCAGCGTCTCTATGACATAGCAAAGAGGACCCGTAAAGGAGAGGACATAATTATAGACCGCTCGAACGCAACCGAAGTTGCGAGGGAAGCCGGCGCTCGATGGATGTTGGTAGGCAAATTATCCGGTGTAGGCTCTCATATGGTGCTTACTACACAGATAGAAGGCGTCAGAGATGGAAAGATAGTAGAATCACAACGCGCAGATAGTGAAGACCTCTTTGCTCTTGTGGATATGCTTACCAAGGAAGTAAAGGCTGACTTGGGCTTTGTGAGCAAACCGGGAGAGATTGACGCTCCTGTAAAAGAAATAACCACAAGTTCGGCAGTAGCCTATCAGCACTATCTTGAAGGGCTTGAATTTCTTAATGAGGAAAACTATAGTGAAGCGATTGACAAATTCACTCGCGCGGTAGAAATCGATTCAAATTTTACAAAGGCTCTTTACAAACTTGCCATGGCTCAAGCGTGGAATTTCGAAGATTTACTTGCCAAGGAGACTATTAAAAAAATCTTAGTCAAAAAAGAGAACCTGGCTGAGGGCGAACTGCTATTAGTTAAAGGTTTTGAAGCCTATTTGTATGGTGATAATTCTACAGCCATAGGTATATATCAACGCTTATTGTTGATGTATCCTGATGATAAAGAGATTCATTACGGATTGGGAGAGGCTTATTATCATTCCGGCAAAGGAGAGCGTTTAAAAGCATTAGATGCGTTCGAAGAAGCAATAAACCTTGACCCTGAATTCAGACTTGCATACGCTCATATATTCGGTATTTATCAAGATGAGAGGATGTATGACAAGGCGATACGAGTAGCCAATCGCCTCATTGATTCAAGCCCTGATAAAGCCAGCGGCTATCATTACCTCGCAGATGTATATGGATGGAAGGGAGAGCTGTATAAATCTATAAAGAATTACGAGAAGGCTGCTGAACTAAACAAAGGGAATTATGATTCAATAGTATTACAGGGCTGGGCTTACCGCATAGAGGGCAAATACGAAGAAGCGTTAAGCAAATACGCCGAGCTCTTCGTGCCGGATGTGCCTGCAATCTGGCAATATCGAGGTAAAATGATTTCTGGCTATGTGTACGCTGAACAGGGTCAATATAAAAAGGCGATTCAATTAACGCGTGAAGCAATTAGAATAGATCATCAGCTTGATGAACAAAATGTCACCAGCAGTATGCGGACACTTGCAAAATACTATTCAAGCAGTGGCGATACGGTTAGGGCTTTTTCGCTTTTAGATAGCGCTTTAGCTATGAAACCAACTATAGACGAAGAAAGGCGTCTCTATGGGCTCAAAGGTTATTTTTACGCTACAAGCGGAAATCAAGAAGAGCTCCGAAAAATAATAGCTGCTCTTAATATGCGCGAAAAACAGATAGGTGTTGTCTTTTCCATAAACGCAATTATTGGTGGTCTAAAGATGGTGCTTTTTCGTCTTCAGGGAAATATTGAGATGGCAATGGTGGAATATAATAAATTGAGCCAATTCTTGCGCTTATTCAATCTCGAATTGAAAGCCAGACTTTATGGTGATGCCGGTGATTGGGAAAACGTCATTTTGACAGCCAATGAAATGCAAGCTACTCACTTACAGGGTGCTATATTAGTCGATTCGCGTTACCACAACTATCCCCGTGCTTACTATATCAGGGGAAAAGCATACGAAGAGATGGGCAAGCCGGAGCTCGCTATTGAAAACTATGAAGCGCTCCTTGATCTATGGAAAAACGCTGACGAGGAGATTCCCGAGCGACGAGATACTATTAAGCGGTTAGCAGCTCTCAAGCAGGAAAGTTAAACCTGTCCCATAAACGTAAGTTTTGACACACAATTTTGCAGTACCAAAACTCGTTAAATGCGATATTCTTGGGACTTTGATTTTGGGACGTTTATGGGAATGTCCCGAAAACGACGGTTTGTGAGACACATTTTTTCATTTCTTAAAACTCATACATTTATGAGAATTAAGGGTTTAAAGAGTCAGGAATTTCACATTTCCGACAATGGGGACGGCATCTGCGGCGACCGGGCGAAAAGACGGGTAATGAATAAGAATCTCGGCGCTGGGTGGCGGAATGGCTTCGTATTATGGGGGCTTACCTACTCTGCTCCCCCTGAAGGCACTGCATCATCCTGCAAGTCTGCGCCAGCGCGCCGATCATTAGAACCACTGCGTAATGCGCGCTACGACAAGCCTCCCAATCTCCGGCGCACCCACGAATTCCTGGTGCTTCTCGTCAAGTATGTTTTGCGCAGTAACCGAAAGACGGGTACGTCCCAAGCCACCCAGAGGAATATCGTAGCCGAGGTTGAGGTCAACGAGCGAGTAGCTCTCCACTGTGCCCTGGAATACCGCTGAAATAACAGGGAAGCTCCCTACGAATCGCAGGCGGAGGTTGACATCCAAGCCTTTCTCGGCATCTGTGTATCCTAACTTGACTGCATACTTGTTCTTGGGCGCGTTCAGGGCTACGTCGGCAATCCCATCAAGGAGTTTGAACAGGTTTTTGTCGACGTAGGCGTAATTGCCGCCTATGCGCCAGTGGTCGTTCACGAGATAGGTGAAGCCGATCTCGGCACCTGACAAGGTAATTTTATCTGCGAAATTACGGTAGGTCACGATGATATCAGTAGCATTCTGCTCCTCTTGAGGAGAAATCAGACCGATGGGTAATGGTCCGAAAGTAGTAGCGATGCCGGTAGCAATTTCCGCTGCTCCTGGTACGCCAGGTACCAGCCCGGCAGCGACAGCTTCAGCTGTTGGCTGGTCAAAGCCCTGAGCCATCAAGGCTGCAACGTATCTGGGAGTAATATCACCGGTCAGGGCTGTAACAAACGCGGTCGGATCAATAAATACATGTGGGGTCTCAATGCTCAGCGGTCCGACAAAGTCTTCAATGACGGTATGATACACACTCGTGGTCAACAAGAACTTGTCCGATACAAGCCCCTTGTAGCCAAGTTCGAACGTGGTCGTAGTCGTTTCCCTGATCCGATCCACATTCGCGACGGCTCTGGACGGAAGAATAAATGGTTGATTGTCCGCGCTTGGTGGTTTATCAGCATCGAAGGCTGTGTTGAGGACCAGCAAGAGACCCGGTACGGTTTCGCTCAATTGCGCGGGTAGAATTGCGTCTAACAGTGCTTGTGTTGCCGGGTCGTCGGTGCCGCCGATTGTCAGACCTCGAATAATCGGCCATACGGAGTTTACGTCAGGAGGAAGATAAGTATTCGAAGCAGGGATCGCTCCCGCCGCGAACAACGCCCCACCATAGAGCGACACCATCTGAGCTCGCTCATCGGTGCCAAACTGGAAGTTGAAGCCGGTTTCCGGTACTCCCCGCCCATAGACGTCAAACAGAGTAGGTCCAAGGATAGGTGCCAAAGAAGCCGGCATTGCTTGCGAAGCCGCAACGAGATCTAAGAAGAGGTTATTGGTCGACGGGGTGCTGAAGGCACGATTGTAGGTCAACCGGAAATTATCTTTAGAAGTAGGTTTGAAGACAAGAGCGGCACGGGGTGAGATAACAGGGTCTTCCAGTTCGCTGTGTTTGTCATAGCGACCGGCTGCTACGAAATCGATCTTGTCAGTCAGAGCTGTCTTCGACTGGAGATAGACGCCGAATTCATCGATGTCGTCGTCTTCTTCATTTCTTCCGTTTATCGTTCCTTCGGTTACGGGACGGGTGCTGAGGATGTCCACGCCATAAGTAAAGCGCTGCCGTTCGCTCAGCTCCATGCCATGCTGGAGCTGAATAACTGAAAGAGTAGATTTATCTACTATAGGGCTATAAATATTAGGGCGTAAAAGCCTGCTGTCACCGGCGTCGCTCTGATTAAGAAAAGCCTGAGCGAAGAAATTTTTGTACAGAAGCCTTCCCTGGAAGTAGCTGTACTTCCATGCGTCAGCCTGAGCCCATCCTACTCCTGTGGGTTCGAGGTTTGTTGCCTGGTTGAAGCCGCTGTTGACAATAACCGTCATGTCATCGCTCACGCGATAATCGATTCGCGCCTCGCCCGCAATTTTTTTCACGTCAAAGTTCCTGGCGTTTGAGAAGGTACTGTCCTGACCTTTTATGATAAAGGTGGGTTCTGCCAGGTCCACAGATTCCCAGTCATTCCCCTGGTAGGTCTGCGCCGAAACCTTGAAGCCGATTCTGTCGTTTATATTGACAGCGTGGCGCACGGAGCCCATCAATATGCTGCGTTCGCCGCCGCCAAGACTCACAATGGTCCCCTCGGAGCCAAAAGGCGACTTCGTGATGATGTGGAACACTCCACCGGCGCTGTTCGGTCCATAAAGGGCGGAGCCGGGGCCTAATACCACCTCAATCCGCTCGATGTCTTCGTTCGTCATCGTGTAGAAATTGTGTGCATTAAGACGCAGGGAGGGAACACGCCCGATCCGATTATCGATCAGCGATAAAAGAGAGCCTGAAAAAATGTTGTTGAATCCCCGCACCACGACGTTCTTCTGATTGATGCCGTTGCTCACGATATCTACAGCAGGGATTCCCTGAAGATGATCAGCGGGAGATAAAGTCGGACGCGCCTCTATGTCCTTGGAGGAAATGACGCTCACCGCCGCCGGTGCTTCAAGGATCTTCTCCACACGACGGGAAATAGATACGACCAACTCCTGACCCAAAACTGCCTCGGAGCTGAGCGCAAAATCGATTATGCGGCGCTGTCCCGCAGCCATCGAGACTGAAGCAGCAGCAGTTTTATAGCCGATATAGGTGACTGTCACATCATATTGACCGACAGGAAGGTCGCTTATTGTGTAATTTCCATTAGCATCAGTTGCGGCGCCTCTTGATTCTGTTAATGACGGACTAACCACAACCACATTTGCGCCTGTCATAGCCTCACCCGTTTCGGCGTCAGTGACGCGACCGCTAAGAGTGGTTGTTTGCGCAGCCACAAATACGGGAGTAAACCCTATGGTCGCTGCTATAATAAGGATTAAGGTGAGGCAGGGTAGTTTGTGATATGACATTGTTTTCTCCTTATTGAGTTGTACTTTCGTATACATTCTTGCACACTGTTTATGCTATACTGTACGTATCCACATTGACTTTAATAGTTGATTGTGAAGCTGTTACGCCAGCCTCATCTTTATATAGTCAGAAATATAGGTCAAACGTCTTACAGAATGCAACTTTTTTTCTCAAAGTACTGAACCGACGGACACTTGCTTAAAGTAAGTTCAATCGGTTTATGATATTCTCTTCTGGTAAGTATCCCAAACCGGCATCGTGCAGGATTACAATCTCTCCTGCGGCACCTCTTAATGATTGCTATATCTTTATTCTCTTCACGATAAATTGAGATTGAAATATTACTTTTATCTCTATCCTACGGGCAAGGGGTAAGATCAGTTTGTATTATCAATACGATGTAATATACTTTCTTTTAATTTGATCCGGTGCTTGTGAGTATTATCTCATTTACTGGGGTCACTTCTCGAATTCGAATTAGAATTTACCACATGTTATTTCTTCCACTGAATACCGGGATGATCAAAGGTGACTAAATTTACAGTTTTATCTGAACAATGGAAATAAAGGTCAATCTAACATCTTTGAACCTTGACACTGTTCGAATCGGCGTTACGGGACAAACCGGGACAAATTGGGACACGGAAATGGTCTTTATTTGGTCACT
>SORT01000031.1 GCA_004402895.1 Fidelibacterota bacterium MT.SAG.3
GATATTCATGGTTTTATACTATAGGATGTCAGGTCTTCTCGCCAATTTTGCGTTGCTTCTTAATCTCATTTTTGTTCTCGCAATTATGACGACTATGAGGGCTACTCTGACATTGCCGGGTATTGCGGGACTTATACTCACCATCGGAATGTCCGTAGACGCGAACGTGCTGATATTCGAGAGGATAAAAGAAGAACTCAGAAAGGGCAAAACGGTACGATCCGCGATAGATGCGGGTTACTCGAGGGCATTAACGACAATTATCGATGCAAACGTGACTACAATTCTCGCCGCTCTTGTGCTCTTCCAATTCGGCACCGGACCTATCAAGGGATTTGCCGTAACACTGTTTTGGGGTATCCTTGCGAGCATGCTGACCGCTATCTTCATTACAAGGACAATTTATGCATATGTAACCGACCGCTTCGAGGTTTAAATGGAGATTACGAGTATATTTTCATAGACTGCCCGCCCTCTTTAGGCCTATTGACGCTTAACAGTCTGACAGCCGCCGATACCGTTCTCGTTCCGGTTCAATGTGAATATTTTGCGTTGGAGGGTCTGAGCCAGCTGCTGAATACCATACGGTTAGTTCAGAAGAGTTTGAATAAAAACCTCGAGGTAGAGGGTTTTCTGATCACTATGTTCGACAGCCGTCTGAACCTGAGTCGTCAAGTTGCGGAAGAGATTCGCGATTATTTTAAGGAAAAAGTTTTCGAGACTGTCATCAACAGAAATGTAAAATTGGGGGAAGCGCCGAGTTTCGGCAAACCTATTATACTATATGATGCAGTTTCCACAGGCGCCGGAAATTATATGAACCTTGTTCGGGAGATGTTGGAAAATGCCGGCTAAATCACTCGGAAGAGGTATCGGAGCGCTCATACCGGAGATCGACGAACCGTCAGACAGCAAACCGGAAGTAGCGGAACTGTTAGTGGACAGTATCTCATCGAATCCGCATCAGCCGCGCCATGATTTTGATCCCGTGGCATTGGAAGAGCTTGCCGCATCGATAAACGAAAACGGAATCGTGCAGCCTATTACCGTGAGAAAGAAAGAGGGCAAATTCGAGTTGATAGCCGGAGAACGGAGGCTGCGGGCGGTCAAGTTGATAAACATGAGAACGATCCCCGCTTATGTGATGTCGGTCGAGAATGACGGCAGCCTTCTCCAGCTCGCGCTAATAGAAAATATACAGAGAGAGGACCTGAATCCGGTGGATGTAGCGCTGGCATACCGGGAGTTGGTCGAAACTCACGGACTGACGCACGGAGAGATAGCAGACAGAGTCGGAAAAGACCGCTCTACGGTTGCAAACTTCCTTCGACTGCTCGGGCTGCCGGATGAAATAAAAGAGTCCATCAGGAAGGGAGAAATTTCTCAAGGTCATGCGAGAGCGCTGCTGCCCATTCAAGAAAGCGCTAAAATGCTTGCGTTGTATCGAAAGATAATCAAAGATGGACTTAGCGTACGACAGGTTGAAGACATTATCAAAGGCGGTATCAAAGAGACGACGAAAAGGATTCGAATAAAGACTTCCTCAGCAAAGTCACCCCAATTGAAAGCGATAGAAAGTGAACTTATGATGAAATTCGGAACAAAAGTCAGGATAAAAGAAAAAGGCTCCGGTGGAGAGGTCATAGTGGAATATTATTCAAACGAAGATCTGGATCGGCTGATCACTCTTATCGGACAGCTCGACAGCTGATACAGCTAAGCTTAAAAATCTGATGAAGAAAGATAAATACTATACAATTGTTCTGATCCCCGATGAGACGGAAAATCCGAGAACGTTTCGGCTCAATAGGAAACTATTAAGGACGTTTATCATATTGAGTTTGTTGTTAGTGACTGCGATTGCAGCTTCGACCGCATTGATTCTTCCGAGGGCTCTGAAATATAACGACTTGGTGGAAAAAAATATTAAACTGACACGAGACCGCTTCAAGGTGTTGGGAATGATAGACGATTATGCAAGGATAAGACAGAGAGATATTGCAATCAGAAAATATCTTGGACTCAGTCTGAATCTTGAGTCACCGTTGGGATTCATTGAATCGGGAGAGGACACTTCATATAGAAAGATAGATTCGTTGATGGCCCTGCCGCTGCGAGATATTGATCCTGCTGATATGCCGAGATTTGCAAATGTAAATTTTATTGAAAATGTACCGACCACACCGCCAATTGAGGGAGTAGTGACAGCCGGTTTCGCCCGGTCAACTATATTTAAGGAAGATCAGCATGTGGGGATCGATATTGCCACGCGAGTAGGTGATCTGGTCGTGGCTGCGGCGGAAGGAATAGTGGTCTTCTCCAACTGGACCTACCGTTCAGGTAACAGGATATTGCTATATCACGGCAATGACTATTTTAGCGTTTACGGGCATAACTCGCGGAATCTTGTGAAGGTTCACGACAGAGTGCACAGAGGAGACCCGATCGCGCTCGGAGGCGATACGGGAATAAGCAGAGGTCCGCATCTGCATTTTGAGATATGGAAAGATGGTATTCCTATCGACCCTCGTGAGCTGATACCGATATATCGCGAAAAAGATATTTCTATAGATTGAGGTAATAAAAGAGTATGAAAAGATTTAGCAGTAATAAGATCGACCGAATTGAAACTTTGGTCGGTGAAGGCTCAATAATTGAGGGGGATATTACCGGAAACAACAGTATCCTGATCAGCGGTACCGTTACCGGCGATGTCACCACACAATCAACTATCAGGGTAGGCAGGACCGGAGTAATTAAGGGGAATGTCAAAGCGAACTCCGCAATACTCAGCGGAATAATTGAGGGGAATTTGGATGTGCTGGATAGTACGGTGCTCGGTCCACATTCACGCTTGAAGGGAGATCTGAAAACAACTCGACTTAAAATAGAAGAGGGCGCCAAATTCGAAGGAAGATGCGTGATGCTCGACAAGAGTACAGAAGCGGATCTGAATGATGATAGCGAAAAAACAAAGGATGAGCTCGATGTTAAACCGAGTTAACTGGAATGGCGGAACCCGATGACAAAAAAGAAACAAAGTCCGGTAATCAATATTACTCATTCGGTATACAGGTAGCGGTTTCGTTCGCATTCTATATGCTCGGGGGCTATTGGTTAGACAAAAAATTTTCAACTCTGCCTCTGTTTCTACTCATCGGCATTCTTTTCGGTTCAATTTCATTCGTATATTTTATGAGAAAACTCTACCTTCAAAAATAATAGGCTTATACAGAGTAAGATATCGCATGATAAATAATTTTCATCTATTAGGAGCGGTTGTAACGACAGCCGCGGCTCTATTGAGCTATCTATTTTTTTCTAATTTCATTGAGGTGGACAGACTAACTTTCCTATCCTCCGTGCTGACGGCATTCATAATTATGGAGGCGAGTCATTTTTTTAAAAGTTGGGGCGCTAAAGGAGACACTGCTCAAGTATTAAAAGGCGTTTCATTCAGTCTCGGAAGCAAAGTTGCGATATTATTAACGGCTTATTTGTTATTAAATCGGTTCACAACTGTAAATATTCGATATTTTTTGATAATACTGGTTGCAATTTATTTTTTCCTATTTATCTTTGAGGCTCTGTATATGATGAAGATGGAAAAAAGGAACACTAAGAAGACATAAATGTTGTTATCTGAAGGATCAAAAAAGGTCCAGAGTTTAAAAGATATTGAGCCGATTCATGTTGTGGGGGAAATCTTTCACGAGGTAAGCGATCAAGTCTGGATAGAACTTTATCTATTCGGATTTGACCTGTCTATTACCAAGCTCACCATATTCATGTGGTTAGCTTCGGCGATTCTTTTGGGCATTACCTTTAGTGTGAGAAATAACCTGCTGTTGGTTCCCAAGGGGAGATTGGCGCAGGCATTGGAAGCGATTGTGCAGTTCATTCGTGACGATATAGTGAAACCGAACTTGAAGGAAGACTGGAAGGCATTCATGCCTCTGTTTTCCACTTTCTTCTTCTTCGTACTTATGAATAACGCTATCGGAATGATCCCATACTTAGCCAACCCTACAGGAAGTCTGAGCGTGACGGGAATGCTCGCTGGTATGACATTTCTGACTATCATTGGCGGCGGAATAAGAAAAAATGGAGTCGGCGGATTTTTAAGATCTTTTGTGCCATCCGATGTTCCTGTTTTTATACTGCCGATAATTGTTTTAGCTGAAGTTCTCGGATTGTTTACAAAATCATTTGCTCTCGCTATCCGGTTATTTGCGAATATGATCGCCGGGCATATTGTAATACTGACTCTATTCGGTTTGATCTACATTTTACAAAGTTGGCTCTTGGCTCCATTTATGATCCTGACCAATTTGGCAATGAGCGTTCTTGAGATTTTAATAGTTTTGATTCAAACATATGTGTTTACCTATCTATCGGCAATTTTTGTCGGTATGAGTGTACATCCGGAACATTGAAAAATAAAAAAGATAAATTAAGGAGAAGTTAATATGGAATCACAGGCATTGGCGTGGTTGGCTGCGGGTATCGGCGCAGGATTGATCACAATAGGAACAGCCCTCGGAATTGGGAAAATCGGCAGCAGCGCGATGGAAAGCATCGGAAGACAACCTGAAGCAGCCGCAGATATCAGAGGCGCTATGATCGTAGCCGCCGCTCTTATCGAAGGTGTTGCGTTCTTTTCAATCATCGTAACAGTACTGCTTATAGTTCTCACAGGAGAATAGGCGACCGGGAATGGAATTTACACTATTAGATGTAAGTACAGGACTCGTTTTTTGGTCTGCCATTACATTTCTTCTTCTTCTCTTCTTAATGAAGAAATTTCTTTGGGGGCCGCTTATAGAAAATCTTGACCGCAGAGAAACGATGATACATGATTCAGTTAAGAAAGCTGAAGAGACTCAACAAAAATCTGAAGAGGCGTTGAAGGATTATAACAAGAAACTTGCCGAGGCGAGAGAAGAAGTTCGTCAGATAGTTGCCGCGGGGAAAGAATCCGCTGAAAAAGTAAAGGCGGATATCTTGGAAGAAGCCGGCAAAAAATCTGCATCATTGTTGGAAAAAGCGAAGAAAGAGATCGCCGCCGAGCGGTCGGACGCTATCAATCAGATTAAGCAGGTGGTCGTTGACATTTCTATTTCAGCGGCGGAGAAAATGCTCAAACGTAATCTGAATGCTGATGATCAGATCAAGCTCATCGAAGAAACAATGCAGGGCATGGATAAGAAAGATTGAAAGATCTCACTGCGGCAAGAAAATATTCTTCTGTATTGTTCGATCTTGCGAAAGAAAAGAATGAGGTGCAGGAAACGGGAGCGTGCTTGAAGCTGTTGAAGGAATCTTACAAAGCGATACCCGAGTTTAGAGCTTTCCTATTTTCTTTTAGGATAAACAATAAGCAGAAAATAGAAGCTCTAAGCGCTGTTTTCGGAGATGAATTTACGGATCTTTTATCAAAATTTATGAAAACATTGTTCGAGAATAAAAGGCAAGACCTGATTACTGATATATCCAACAGCTATAATCTGAAGGCGATGGAATCTAAAAATCAACTGCTCGTAACAGCAGTGACGCATGAAAAACTAACGGATGAATTGACCGATAGCGTCAAGAAATCATTAGAGAAGTTTTTTGATAAAGATGTTATAATTGAATCCACAGTAGATCCCTCTATCATCGGAGGAATAAAGTTGAGGATCGGAAACACCGTCATTGACGGTTCTGTTCGGGGAAGTCTTGCGCGACTGCGGCAGACTCTTTTGAACTGAGTGATAATTTAGGAGTAATAATGGCTATAAAAACTGACGAAATAACTTCTCTGCTTAAAAAGCAAATAGAAGGTTTCAAGGTATCAGTTGATGTTGAAGAAGTTGGCGAAGTGATAATGGTGGGAGATGGGATTGCCAGAGTGGTAGGACTTGAAAACGCAATGGCATCGGAACTAATTGAGTTTCCGGGCGGCGTTTTCGGCATGGCTCTCAATCTCGAAATGGATAATGTAGGAATTATACTCTTCGGTGACGACAGGGGCATTAAGGAAGGCGATATTGCGAAGAGAACAGGCAGGATCGTTGAGATAGGCGTTGGGGAAGAGATGTTGGGGAGGGTCGTGAATCCGATCGGTCATCCGCTCGACGGTAAGGGAACTATCAACGCCGCTGAAACATATTCTATAGAAAAGAAAGCCCTCGGAGTAATTGATCGTCAACCGGTCAAGGAACCGTTAGCAACAGGAATAAAGGCAATTGACTCGATGATCCCGATCGGAAGAGGTCAAAGAGAGTTGATCATCGGTGATAGGCAAACAGGGAAAACCGCCATTGCGATTGACACCATCATCAATCAAAAAGGCGGGGACGTAAAGTGCATATATGTTGCTATCGGACAGAAGGCTTCCACCGTTGCAACGGTGATCCAAACATTAGAAGACCGCGGCGCTATGGATTATACCGTAGTGGTTGCAGCGAATGCGACCGACCCCGCGCCGATGCAGTTCATCGCTCCATATGCGGGGGCGGCGATAGGAGAGTATTTCAGAGATAAGGGCGAGCATGCTCTTGTTGTTTATGACGATCTCTCCAAGCACGCATGGGCGTATAGGCAGGTTTCATTGTTGCTGAGGCGTCCACCCGGTCGTGAAGCGTATCCCGGAGACGTATTTTATCTTCACTCAAGACTCCTCGAAAGAGCAGCAAAGTTGAGCGATAAACTCGGCGGCGGCTCCCTGACGGCGCTTCCGATCATAGAAACGCAGCTCAGTGACGTTTCAGCATATATCCCCACGAACGTAATTTCAATCACGGATGGTCAAATATTCTTAGAAAACGATCTTTTCTATTCGGGTATAAGACCGGCTATAAACGTGGGTATCTCAGTTTCACGAGTAGGCTCGAACGCTCAGATAAAAGCGATGAAGCAGGTGGCGGGTTCTCTGAAGATCGATCTCGCCCAATATAGAGAGATAGCGGGATTCGCAAAGTTCGGTTCCGACCTCGATAAAGCAACCCTTGCGCAGTTAACGAGGGGTGAGCGGTTAGTTGAGATCTTGAAGCAGAGTCAATTCAAACCGATGAAATTCAGTAATCAGATTGCTTTGATTTTCGCCGGAACGAATGGTCATTTAGATGAAATTCCAACTGCGAAGATCGTTCAATTTGCGGATGAATTCGATGACTATATGGAACAGGAACATTCGAAAATACTTAAAGCAATTGATACCGAAAAGGAACTCTCCGATGAATTGAACGCGGAATTGAAAAAAGCGGTAGAAAGTTTCGTCGATTCATTCAAGTTGAAAGAGGCTTAGTGGCAACTCTAAAAGAAATAAAGACGAGGATGTCGTCGGTAAAGGGGATCGAGCAGGTCACCCGCGCTATGAAGATGGTGGCAACAGTGAAGCTCCGCCGTGCGCAGGAGGCGATCGTTCAGGCGAGACCATACGCATATAAGATAAAAGACCTTATAAATCATTGTCTGCCGAAGATCGACGCTAACATCAATCCGCTTTTAGCGGTTCGGGAACCGTCTAAATACTGCGTGGTAGTGGTGACCTCAGACAGAGGTTTATGCGGGTCGTTCAATACAAATATCTTGAATAGAGCTGTCGACATTATTAATTCTCACGGTAGCGATAACACAAGCGTTATAGCCGTAGGAAGGAAAGCGAAAGATTTTTTCTCGAGAAGAAATTATGATCTGCTTGCAGTTTATACTGATTTTTCCAAGAAACTCCGCTTTGAACATGCTGTTGATATAACTCAAACTATAACGGCTCAATATCTATCGAATGATCTTGACAGGGTTGATGTGGTATATCATGAATTCAAATCGGCAGTGAAACAAGATTTGATAGCGGAACGATTTTTACCGTTGAAAAGCGGCGATCCGAGAGACGATTTTCTGGCGGGGATGGAGGAAGAGAAAAAGCAGGAAAAAGAAGAAGCGAGTGTGGGAATATCTGGTGATATGCTCTTTGAACCCTCTGTTGAAGAGGTAGTGAATGCAATAGTCCCCAAATATTTAGTTGTCCAAATGTGGCGTATACTTCTTGAATCAAGGGCATCCGAACAAGGCGCAAGGATGACAGCCATGGAAAACGCAACCGAAGCGGCAAACGACATGATAGATGAACTACAGTTGTACTACAACAAGGCGCGACAATCGTCCATCACTGGAGATCTGCTTGATATCGTCGGCGGAGCGGAGGCGCTTAAAGATTAAATTTTATATAATGATAGTTAATTCAAGGAACAAGAATGAATAAAGGTAAGGTAATTCAAGTAATGGGTCCCGTAGTGGACGTAGATTTTTCAGAAAGTGAAATTCCTCCTATATATCAGGCATTGAAGATAAAGAGGGATGAAGGTGATCTTATTTTAGAGATCGCACTGCACATCGGCGAAGGTATAGTCAGAACAATTGCCATGGATACGACCGACGGCCTCGTGAGGGGTAACGAGGTGATAGATACCGGCGACACAATCACGGTGCCTGTCGGACCGGAAGTACTTGGCCGGATGACAAACCTACTCGGTGAGCCGATAGATGAGAAGGGTCCGATAAACGCGAAGGAGCGCAGACCGATACATCGGCATGCGCCGGGTTTCGATGAACTCGTTTCGACGCCTGAGCCGTTTGAAACCGGAATAAAAGTAGTAGACCTTCTTGAGCCGTACATGAAAGGCGGTAAAACGGGTCTGTTCGGCGGTGCGGGCGTGGGAAAGACCGTGCTTATTCAGGAATTGATCCGCAATATTGCAACCGAACACGGCGGTTATTCTGTCTTCGCTGGTGTAGGAGAACGAACAAGGGAAGGGAACGATCTCTGGTTAGAGATGAACGAATCGGGTGTTATAGATAAAACAGCGCTCGTTTTCGGGCAGATGAATGAGCCGCCGG
Organism: Fidelibacterota bacterium MT.SAG.3; assembly: GCA_004402895.1. GTDB lineage: Bacteria > Fidelibacterota > SORT01 > SORT01 > SORT01 > SORT01. Next base: position 8,881 of record SORT01000031.1, read on the forward strand.
GAGCGCGTATGCGCGTTGCTCTCTCTGCTCTTACAACAGCTGAATATTTTAGAGATGAAGAGGGCAAAGACGTTCTCTTGTTTATCGATAATATATTCCGGTTCGTACAGGCAGGATCGGAAGTTTCCGCGCTCCTCGGAAGGATGCCGTCCGCCGTAGGATATCAGCCCACGCTTGCCACCGAGATGGGTGAACTTCAGGAACGGATCACTTCAACGATAAAAGGTTCGATCACATCTGTGCAGGCTATTTATGTTCCCGCAGATGACATTACCGACCCCGCGCCGGCAACGACGTTTGCGCATCTTGACGCAACAACGGTACTCGACAGAGCAATCTTTGAGTTAGCTATTTATCCGGCGGTAAATCCGCTTGAATCAACGTCAAAACTGCTCGATCCGAATATTCTCGGCGAGAAACATTATAATGTGGCGAAGGAAGTTCAGGAAACGCTTCAAACTTACAAAGACCTTCAGGATATCATTGCGATTCTCGGTATTGATGAGCTCTCGGATGAAGATAAATTGACTGTGGCAAGAGCAAGAAAAATCCAAAAATTCCTGTCGCAACCCTTCTTCGTAGCGGAAGTATTCACCGGGCTTGAAGGACGATATGTCAAGATGGAGGATAGTGTCGCAGGATTCGATGCGATAATCAAAGGTGAAATGGATGATCTTCCGGAACAAGCGTTTTACATGGTCGGAACGATTGACGAAGTGGTAGAGAAAGCCAAAAAGATTAGAGAGAGTGAGTAAATTTGGCAGATAAATTCAACGTAGAAGTAGTAACACCAACATCATCAAGAACTTTTGATGATGTACGGCATGTGCGCGCGCCGGGGTTGGACGGTAGTTTCGGTGTATTAGCGAGACATATTCCAGCTATCATTGCGCTGAAGCCGGGCGAGATCAAGATCGATAGCGGTGACCGTCAGCAATCGTTGGCGATCAGCGATGGTTACTGTGAAATTCAGAGAGAACGAATACTGTTATTAGTAGAGACTGCCGAGTTGCCGGAGGATATTGATGTGGAAAGAGCTCAGGCTGCTCTTGAAAGAGCTCAAAAATTGCTAAGCGACCGTCCGGAAGATCTGAATCCGGACAGAGCAAAGGCTTCTGTCAGCAGAGCGAAAAACAGACTGAGGATTGCGAATAAGAAATAGTATTTCAGGAAGCGATCTAAATATTCTGCTACATAAGGCTGTCTAACCCTTAATTTTTATTATTTCTATCAGGTAGAATATCTCAAATCAAATCTGTATATTCAGTGACTTAATGAAAACGGACTCAATAATCGGATGAACGAGCAATATAAAGGATTACGCACTCACTTTTTGGGTGAGCTGCGCAAAGGTGATTCCGGAAGCGAGGTTACTCTTATGGGCTGGGTAGCGAAGCGGCGGGATCATGGCGGATTGATATTCGTCGATTTGAGAGATAGATACGGTGTGACGCAGATCGTTTTCCATCCTCAGATGACAGATGAAGGGTTCGCCGTCGCAGAGAAGCTCTCCGCGGAAGATGTGCTTAAAATAGTTGGAACTGTGGATGAGCGTCCGGAAGGAACGGTTAATTCTGACCTCGATACAGGGGAGATAGAAGTAAACGCGAAGAGCATAGAACTGCTTAACGAATCTGAAACTCCTCCATTCGAAATAAGAGAAAATGTTGAGGCATCGGAAGATCTTCGATTGGAGTACCGGTATTTGGACCTTCGTCGCAAGAAGATGCGCGATGCCATTATCACTCGCCATAAATTTTATCAGTCGGTCCGAAAATTCATGTCCGACAAAGGTTTTATAGAGATCGAAACTCCTATTCTGACGAAGTCCACTCCAGAGGGCGCTCGGGATTTTTTAGTTCCAAGCAGGCTGAGCAAGGGAAAATTCTATGCGTTGCCGCAGTCACCCCAGATTTATAAGCAAATTTTGATGGTTTCAGGATTTGATAAATATTTCCAGATAGTCAAAGCGTTCAGAGATGAGGACTTAAGAGCTGACAGGCAGCCGGAGCATACACAAGTCGATATAGAAATGTCGTTTGTCGATGAATCTCATGTCAGACAAATGGCAGAAGAGCTTATGGCGACAGTTTTTAAAGAGGTTATTGATCATGATCTTCCTCTGCCTTTCCCGGCGATGACCTATGACGAGGCTATGAAACGGTTCGGTTCGGACAAACCCGATCTTCGGTTCGGTGTGGAGATTAGAAACGTCAGCGAAATTGCAGGCAGGAGTGATTTTAATCTGTTCCAGGATGCAGTGAACAATGAAGGAATAGTAGGAGCCGTAGTAGCCGAAGCCAAAGGGACTTTCAGCAGGAAGGTCATAGATGAACTTGTCGAATTCTCGAAGATATATGGTCTTGGAGGCTTATCGTGGGCAAAAGTCGAGGATGGAAAACTCGCGGGCGGTGTAAGTCGTCACTTTGATGAAAATCTGCAATCCGAACTGCTTGGAAATGTCGGCGCTAAGGATGGAGATGTCATATTCCTTGCCGCAGATAAGACTCCTGTTGCACTGAAGGGATTGGGCGCAATCAGGTTAGAGATCGGCAGGCGGTTGAACCTGATCGACAAGGATACCTTTTCGCCGCTTTGGGTCACGGATTTTCCAATGTTTGAGTGGGATGAAGAAGCAAAACGTTATAGCGCAATGCATCATCCGTTCACTTCACCGAAAATGGAAGACATTGACCTATTGGATTCAGACCCTTCAAAAGTGTATGCAAGGGCATATGATATGGTTTTCAACGGAAGTGAACTGGGTGGAGGAAGCATACGAATTCACTCGAAAGATGTCCAGTCAAAAGTATTCAAGGCGATTGGGATAGGCGCCGACGAGGCAGAACGGAAGTTCGGATATTTATTGAAAGCGCTCTCCTATGGAGCGCCTCCGCATGGCGGGATAGCTCTCGGGCTTGACAGGATAGTGACAATGCTTTTAAGACTCGATTCGATAAGGGATGTGATAGCATTTCCGAAGACCGCGAGCGGTACGGCATTGATGGAAAAAGCCCCTTCAGAAGTTTCGGAAGCCCAGTTAAAAGAATTAGGGATAAAGTTGGAACCTAAATAAATGAAGTTAGTATAATCTTATGTGCCATGAAAAATAAATTAAGATAACCCCTTGTTTTTCAAGCATATAACAATATATATTAAAATGGAAAAATGATGATAAATGACAGAGAGTTGAAGATAAAGGCAAAAGGCATTCAGAGAATTAAAAGCTTCGTTCGAACAAGAAGCTTGTTAGCGCTGACAATAGCTATAATGTTGGCGGTGGTTGCTTGTGGCGGCGGTGGATTGACAGAGGAGCAGCTTCAAGAGTTGGAAGAAACAAAAACGGCAGCTCTATCGGCAGAGGCGAAAATACAGGAACGTAAAGTCACCAAGAAAGAACTTAGTGAAAATTTAGCGCTGAAAAAGAAGGAGCTGAAACAGCTTCTTGCGGATAAGGAGCTGTTGAAAAAAAGATTGAAAGATCTTGAAAATTTAAGTATGGAAGAAACGGATGTTGATACAAGTACTGTGGACACAAGCGTCGAGGACGCAAGCAGTGAAGATAACGGAGACGGCAGGTAAAACGAACACGGAGGATAATAAATGATGATTAAAAAATTAATAATTGTTGCCGGTATATCAGTGATGGGGAGTATTCTTTCAAGCGGAACTTCATACGCTCAGGATGCATCAACGATGTCAGTTGAGGAGTATCAAACCGAACTTGCGCGATGGAAGGGCAGAGAATCGTCCGCGGGGAGCGAGCTTTCCCGGCTTGAAAGGGAAATAGAATCTCTTAGAAAACAGATGACAAATGTAGAAGGGAACATAGAGAAAGAGCGAAATGAAATATTCGGGCTTATGAGCGCTTCAGATGAAGAGATCAGAAACTATATGAAAATACTCAATGATCTTGAAAATGATGTAAGCGGACTAGCGGATCTTTCTGAGGAGGAACTTTTAGGTTCCGTAGAATTTCTTGAAGGTATTGAATTAAGGTTGGAGGATCTGAGCGAAAACGACTTTTCTGCCTTTGAACAGAATCGTCAGATGCTCGATGATATTGAAAATATGTTATCCAGCTACAGAACCGTAATACCTGAACCGACTCAAGAAAGTGATGCGTTTGCCTCTGCAGATTCCGCAGAGGCTGATGATCCGGCTGACTCAGATGATATTGGTGAGGCGATAGCTGAAAAGCCTGATGAGCAAGAGGTGCAACCGGACGTTGAGATAACAGACGGAAAGACTCCTCGTAATGTGACTTTAGAACGAAAATCGGATTCATATCAGGTGGTCAGAGGAGACAATCTTTGGGATATTTCATCCAAAGAAATAATTTACAATGATCCGTTTCAGTGGTTGAAAATCTATTCGGCAAACAGAGACCAGATATCAGACCCGGACATTATTGAGATCGATCAGGTTTTCGTAATTCCGAGAGAACCCGCTATCAACGAGCATTGGGTGAGCAAGGGTGAAAATCTTTCTAAAATAGCAGCGGAGAGATATTCCAACCCGTTTGAATGGACGCGAATCTATCAAGCGAATAAATCTATTCTTGAGAGTCCCGACCTTCTACTTCCACATACCATACTGATCATACCTAAATTAGAAGAGAAAAAGGACGAAGCGCCTGTCAATATGTAACACCTGCTGAGTATCATCTTTTCATTTGAACAGTTTGCTGTTCTGACAAAATATATTTTCAACATCCTATAATCTCAATAATTTCAATCGTGCTTGTATATCTCGCTCGTTTTTGATATTTTGATACACTGTTACAGAAAGGAGAAAATTATTTGATAAAAGAAGCAGTGATTAAACTTAAAGGGGCTGACCCGTTATTATTTCTCGGTTCAGAGGATAAAAATATAAAAGTCATTGAGAGTCATTTTAAATCGAATATAATCGTTCGGGGAGATGTGCTTAAGATAAAGGGCGAAGAGAAAGAGATAGAGGATATCAAAAAGGTAGTAACTCAGATGCTCATTGAATTGAATAAGAATGGCGATTTATTTGAAGAGGACGTCAAATCGATAATCACTTATAACGAAGCCGGAGAATTCAACGGCGATAATGTCGATCTTGATCAGGTAATTGTCTTCACTAAAAGCGGCTATGTGAAACCTCGTACGGAAGGGCAGCTGCGATTATATAAATCGGCGTTAAAGAATGACATCGTTATTGCCATCGGTCCCGCCGGAACTGGAAAAACCTATTTGGCGGTTGCCTTAGCGCTCTCGGCACTGAAGAACAAAGAAGTAAACAAGATAATACTCTCCAGACCGGCAGTAGAAGCCGGAGAAAAGTTGGGATTTCTACCCGGCGACCTCAGAGAAAAAATAGGACCTTACCTCGCTCCGCTCTATGACGCATTGGAGGATATGATGCCTTCAGAAAAATTAAGGGGTCTCATGGATAGGCGGGTGATAGAGATAATACCTTTGGCATATATGCGCGGGAGGACGCTTAATAATGCATTCGTGATATTGGACGAAGCGCAAAATACGTCTCCTATGCAAGTCAAGATGTTTCTTACACGGATAGGAGTCTCAAGCAGGGTGGTCATCACAGGGGATATAACTCAGATCGATCTCGAACCGAATCAAAAATCAGGATTGGTCGGAATTCAATCTATTCTAAAGGGAATCGAAGGGATAAAGTTTGTATATCTGGATTCGAGCGATATCGTGCGTCACAAATTGGTAAAAGATATCATTAACGCCTATGAATCCATAAACGGCAACAGTGTCGAAACGCATGACGATGAGTAAGAACAGAACTCCTCTGATAGCTGCCGCATGCAGGACACCTATCGGTGCGTTCCATGGTTCGCTCTCATCTGTCGCAGCTCCAAAATTAGGAAGCATCGTCATTCGAGAAACGTTAAAGAGGTCAGGAATTAACAAAGAAGAAGTGGAAGAAGTTTTCATGGGATGTGTACTGCCGGCAGGGGTAGGGCAAGCTCCCGCGCGTCAAGCTGCTCTCTTTGCGGATCTGCCCAACAGTGTCCAATGCACGACTATAAATAAAGTTTGCGGTTCCGGAATGAAGTCGGTGATGTTTGCCGCTCAGGCGATAAAGGCAGAGGATGCCGAACTGATAATCGCAGGTGGAATGGAAAGTATGTCAAACGCTCCGTATCTGCTCAAGAAAGCGCGTGAAGGCTACCGTCTCGGAAACGGCGAGCTCATCGACAGTATGATATTGGATGGGCTTTGGGATGTATACAATGATTATCATATGGGCAGGGCTGCCGAACTTTGTGGGCGGGAATGCAACGTTCCGAGGGAAGCGCAGGATGCATTCGCTGTATCGAGTTATGAAAAAGCGTTAGCGGCTCAAAAGGAAGGTCTCTTCAAGAAAGAGATAGTGGCCGTTGAGATTCCTCAACGAAAGGGTGATTCCTTAATATTTGATGTTGACGAGGAACCCGGAAGAGTAAAATTTGATAAGATCCCCGAGTTGAAATCGGCGTTTGAAGAGGGTGGAACCGTTACCGCCGCTAATTCATCTAAAATAAACGATGGCGCATCGTCTATGCTCGTGTTGTCCGAGGCAAAGGCGGAAGAGTTGAACGTGACTCCGATGGCGAAAATAGTAGCGTATTCCACTGCTGCCAAGGCGCCGGAATGGTTCACGACGGCGCCAGTTCAAGCTATCAATACAGTGCTTAAAAAGGCAGAATTAAAACTCGGGGATATCGATCTCTTCGAGATCAATGAAGCTTTTGCCGTGGTAGGGCTTGCGGTTTCGGAAGAACTTGGACTTGACATGGATAAGATGAACGTGAATGGAGGAGCCGTTGCATTAGGGCATCCGATAGGCGCAAGCGGAGCGCGGATCATTACCACACTGCTGCATGCAATGGAACAGCGAGATGTGAAACTCGGTCTCGCGGCGATATGCCTCGGCGGCGGTGAAGCGACTGCAATGGTAGTGGAGAGATGAGAACTCTTTGAGTGAATTGACAAACGTAAGCGTGATAGGCGCGGGAACAATGGGAGCGGGGATAGCGCACGTTTTTGCAGTTGGCGGATATGATGTAAATCTTGTAGACTCTTCAAAGGACTCGTTGGAAAAAGCGCTGAGTTCTATAAAAAATAACCTCGCCAAGCAAGTTAAAAGAGAAAAGATCAGCGCCGAAGAAGCTGATAATTCCCTCGCTCGCATAAGCGCCGAATCAAACATTGATTCTGCAAACAGATCACAATTGGTCATAGAGGCGGTCTATGAAAAAAAAGAGGTGAAAGAAAAAATATTAAAAGAATTGGATTCACTCGTTCCACCTGAAACGGTGTTGGCAACAAATACTTCTTCTATTTCGATATCTGATCTGGCATCGGTTACGAATAGAAGCGATAAAGTTATCGGAATGCACTTTTTTAATCCTGTGCCGATTATGGAACTCGTAGAAATTATTAAGGGTCGCGCTACAAGCGCGGAGACATTCTTATTTATTAAGTCTGTTGTCGAGCGTCTTGGTAAAATCCCGGTTGAGGTAAATGATTCACCGGGATTTATTTCTAATAGGCTGTTGATGCCGATGATAAATGAGGCGGTTTTTGCTCTCATGGAAAACGTCTCATCAAAGGAGGATATAGATCAGGTTATGAAGTTGGGAATGAATCATCCGATGGGTCCTTTGGCTTTGGCTGATTTTATCGGATTAGACGTCTGCCTGAATATAATGGAGGTGCTGCAAAAAGGATTTAATGACGAAAAGTACAGACCCTGCCCATTGTTGCAGAAAAAAGTCGCTGCCGGAGAATTAGGAAGGAAAACAGGAGTTGGATTTTATGATTACTCATAAAATCTTACTTTCAATCACTAAATCAGAGAAAAATAATGGACTTTAAGTTATCAGATGAAGAATTAGCGATTCAGCAGACTATTCGGGAATTTGCCGAGAAAGAGATCGCTCCCGGAGCAAGAGATAGAGATGAAAATTCTGAATTTCCTTATGAAATAATCAAAAAACTTGGTGAACTCGGAATTTGCGGGGTATGTACGTCGCCGGAATATGGCGGAGCAGGAATGAATTATCTGTCCAATGTGATCATCCTTGAACAGTTAGCAAGGGTGGATGCCTCTGTTGCCGTGATCATCTCCGTTACGAATACTCTTGCAAGTTTTCCTTTAAGACGATTCGGAACTGAAGAACAAAAAAAGAAATTCCTTCCATCTCTATCATCGGGAGAGAAATTGGGAGCATACTCTTTGAGCGAGCCACAGGCAGGTTCTGATGCTTCTAATTTGGCATGTATGGCTCTGCGGGATGGCGATGAGTATCTGATTAACGGCGTGAAGAATTTTGTTACAAACGGCTCAAATGCGGATTTAATTATTTTAATTGCTGTGACCGACAAAGAAAAAGGTTCAAAGGGTCTCTCAATGTTTATGGTTGATAAAAATTCGCCTGGATTATCCGTAGGAAAGATAGAAAAAAAATTGGGCATTCGTTCTTCAGATACTGCTGAACTGATTTTTGAGGATTGCAGAATTCCCGCTTCTAACAGGATCGGGGAAGAAGGAGAAGGTTATAAAATTGCATTGACAACACTTGATTACGGCAGGGTGGGGATAGGAGCACAGGCATTGGGGATAGCACAGGGCGCTATGGAAAAGGCGATTGCATACAGTCA
>SORT01000032.1 GCA_004402895.1 Fidelibacterota bacterium MT.SAG.3
GCAGATAGTGAGTCTTGGAAAATATATTCGTGAAAGTTTCACTTTTGATGATGATGCGGAAGTGAGTGTGGAAATTGATCCGAGGGGACTGACCCGAGAGCATCTCGAAGCCTTTAAAGAGATCGGCTTTAACCGAATAAGTATGGGTGTTCAGGATTTCGATCCTGAGGTTCAGGAGGCGATAAACAGAATACAGTCGGAGGATATGACGATTCAGGTAGTGGAGTGGTGCAGGGAGTTAGGATTTAAAAGCATTAATTTAGACCTTATCTATGGACTGCCGCATCAGAACGTCGAAAAGTTTCGTAAAACGGTTAGATCGGTTATTGACATAAAACCGGATAGAATTGCCACTTTTAACTATGCTCATGTTCCATGGATGAAAAAACATCAGACTATCATCAAAGATGAATGGCTTCCAAGCACGGATGAGAAACTCAAATTGCTCCATCTGGTGATTGATGAATTCACTTCTGCGGGTTATGAATTCATCGGGATGGATCACTTCGCATTTCCCGAAGATGAAATCGTTGTCGCTCAGAATAACGGAACGCTACACAGAAACTTTCAAGGATATTCGACGAAAAAAGGATGTGACCTAATCGCAATGGGAATTACGGGAATCAGTGAAGTTGGTGATATATACGCTCAGAATGTAAAAACTTTGGATGAATATTATGAAATTATCGATAACGGCGAGCTCACTACTTTTAAAGGTTATAAACTCAGCCATGAAGACCAGCTGAGAAAAGAGATCATCATGCAGTTGATGTGCCATTTTTATTTAGATAAAACGTCAATCGGTGATGCCTACAATCTGAGTTTTGATGAACACTTTTCAGATGCACTTGAAGCAATGGAGCCAATGAGAGAAGACGGTCTATTGGAAATTACGGAAGAGAGCATAACGGTTTTACCGGTCGGCAGGTTGCTCATAAGAAATATCACGATGGCATTTGATGAATATCTGACAGATAAGAAGGAAAAGAAATTTTCAAAGACCATATGAGCAATATTTCAGAGAAAATCGCTGTTGTATTACTGAATTTGGGCGCACCCGAGTCTTTGGATGACGTAAAGCCGTTTTTACGTAATCTATTCAATGATCCTGATATAATTGACCTGCCTATGGGGAAGATCCTTCGTCCTATTTTAGCTTGGAACATTACGAGAAAACGGCTGCCTGAATCAATGGAGATATATGAGAATATCGGGGGAGGCTCGCCCTTACGCGAACTATCACAAAAACAAGCAGAAGCTCTCGAATCTAAGCTAAGCGAAAACGGCAGTTTCAAAGTTTATATAGCAATGCGATATTGGCATCCGTTTACGAAGAGCACAGTAGAGGACCTGATCGCAGAAGGAATAAAAAAGGTGATTCTTCTCCCATTATATCCACAGTACTCTATCACATCTACCGGTTCAAGTCTACATGAATTTGAACGGGTCATAAAAAAAAGAAAAGATTCAGAGATAGAATTCAGGCTCATACATGACTACCATGATTATCCTTCATATATCGATGCGCTCACAGAGAGGATCCTGGAAGGTATCGAGAAATTTAACGGTGTCGGCGATGATGATATGTATCTTTTGTTTAGCGCTCATGGAGTACCGCTAAGCGTGATAGAAAAAGGGGATCCTTATGAAAAGCAGGTGCGTACTACGGTGGACTTGGTCGTCTCTAAGCTTGAGAACAAATATCACCATTCGATTAGTTTCCAGAGTAGGGTTACCAAGGTAGAATGGCTTGGTCCGGCTACTGACAAGATAATACCGGAACTCGGAAAAAATGGGGTGAAAAACCTGCTCGTAATTCCGGTCGCTTTTGTTAATGACCACTCAGAAACCCTTTTCGAACTCGGCATATTTAACCGTGATTTAGCGACCAAGGCAGGCATAGAAAGGTATGAGGTCATGCCGGCATTGAACGATTCTCCGAAATTTATCAGCGCCTTGAAAGAATTAGTTCTTCAGAGGATCGAATCCTGGAACTGACTAATTCCGATAGTGTTCCGGTAGTAATAATCGGTGGGGGCATTTCCGGTTTGTCGACCGCATTCTGGCTTGATAATTTCGGAATTCCCGTTTCTTTATTCGAGGCTGACGAAAGGGTCGGCGGAGTGATCAACACAACTCTGAAAGATGGATTTCTCATCGAACACGGACCATCGACACTTCAGGGAAGAACAAATGAACTTTTGGAAACGATCGATGCTGCCGACTTAAAAGACGAAGTGCTGTACGCAAACGATATTCAGAAATACCGTTATATCCTGAAAGAAGGAAAACCCATTCCTATTCCGCTCAGTCCGGTATCGTTCGCGACCACTAATTTGTTTTCTCTTTCCGCCAAGTTGAGACTTTTAGGGGAACCTTTCATAAAGCCTTCCGGCAAAACAGATGAATCGGTAGCTGATTTTGTGATCAGGCGATTGGGCAAAGAAATCCTTGACTATGCAGTGGCTCCATTCGTGGGGGGTATTTATGCGGGTGATCCGGAAAAAATCAGCTTACAGAGCACATTCCCGAGACTGCATGCTTTAGAAACAGAGTATGGGAGTGTGATAGGCGGTTTGGTGAAAAAAATGTTCGATAAGTCTAAAAGCAAGTCAAAAAGTTCCCGTCCGAAGCTCTTCTCGTTCAAAAATGGACTTAAGACTCTGCCGGAGAAACTGGCGAAAATTCTTGGAGATAAGGTAGAGACAAAATCCAAAGTTAAAAATATATTACCCCCGAATGAATCCGCTTCTTGTTATGAAGTAAGGGTGGAAAAAGGTGGAACGACGAAAATAATTAAAGCTGATTCGGTAGTCGTTACCACTCCGTCATTTCAAACGGCGAAACTAATAGAACCGTTTTCGTCAGACGCGGTAAATGATTTACGAACGATCGAATATACTCCTATGGCTGTTGTGGCATTGGGTTACAAACGGAAGGATATCGAACATCCCCTTAACGGATTCGGAATGTTATCTCCGCCGTGTGAACCTCATAAGTTTCTCGGATCTCTTTGGACTTCAAGTATCTTCAACGGGCGGGCTCCCGACGGTAGCGTGTTACTCACCAATTTTATCGGTGGGAGCAGGCATCCCGAACTGACTGAATTGGAACCGGAAAAACTAGCTGAACTCGTTCATTCGAGCTTAGAAGAACTCCTCGGCATCAGAGCGAAACCGATATTGAAGGAAGTATACATACAAAAGAAAGCGATTCCGCAATACACAATCGGCTATCAGGAGAAAATGAAGTCGTTGGAAGAAGTCGAGCGAAAATATCCCGGACTTTACATCACCGGAGCGTTTAGGGGAGGTGTATCTGTTGAAGATTGTATCGCGAATGGTAAAGCTACCGCGGTTAAAATATCCGAGAACTTTTCTAAACAAAACAATGTCCATTTGAGGGAGGTAATGGATGTTTAAACTTAAGCGTAGACCGAGACGGCTGAGAAGTACTGCAGCGATCAGAGACCTCGTGCGCGAAACAAAGTTAAGCCCGGATGATTTTGTGCAGCCTTACTTTGTCGTGGAAGGCGAGGCTCTGCGTAACCCGATCGATTCGCTTCCGGGACAATTTCAACTTTCAATAGACGAGCTGATCAAGGATGCGGAAGAGACGTTCTCTCTCGGTATAAAAGCGGTGATACTTTTCGGTATTCCAAAAGGTAAAGACTCAATCGGTTCCGAGACATGGGATGACAACGGTATTATTCAAAGAGCAGTGAAGGCTTTGAAAACATCTATTCCGGAGCTATTGGTTATTTCTGACGTTTGCTTTTGCGAATACACCGATCACGGTCATTGTGGAGTGATCACCGAAAACGGAGAACTTGATAACGACGCTACATTGTTAAACTTGCAGAAGCAGGTGGTCTCGCACGCGAAAGCCGGCGTTGATATAGTTGCCCCTTCAGGCATGATAGACGGTATGGTCGGCGCTATACGGACCGCTCTTGATGATGAAGGCTATATATCAACTCCGATACTCAGCTACGCAGCCAAGTTTTCATCTTCATTTTATGGACCATTCCGCGAAGCAGTTGATTCATCGCCTCAATTTGGCGACCGAAAAGCCTATCAATTGGATCCGGCAAATCGCAGGGAAGCTCTGAAGGAAGTAGAACTCGATGTCGAAGAGGGAGCAGATATTATAATGATAAAACCGGCTCTGCCTTATCTTGATCTGATACGGGAGGTAAGAGAGAGATGGGATCTACCTATTGCGGCGTATAACGTCAGCGGAGAGTATGCTATGATAAAAGCCGCATCGGAGAGAGGCTGGCTGGACGGTGATGCGGCAATGCTCGAATCTCTTATCTCTATCAAGCGGGCTGGAGCAGCTGTCATTTTGACATATTTCGCGAAAGAAGCGGCGAAGAAGATCTCATGACCAACGGTATTCCTCTTCAAAAAAGCGAAGAGTTTTTCCATAGGGCGGAGAAAGTTATTCCCGGCGGCGTTAATTCTCCTGTAAGGGCGTTCGGGGCGGTCGGAGGAACTCCCCCATTCATTTCCAGCGCGAAAGGTTCAAAAATTTACGACGTTGACGGGAATGAATACATTGATTATGTCTGTTCCTGGGGACCGCTAATACTCGGTCATGCCCATCCGGCTGTGGTAGAGGCAATTAAAGATGCGGCGGAGAAAGGCTCAAGTTTTGGAGCGCCAACAGAGAACGAAATACTTTTGGCTGAAAAGATAGTGGAAGCCGTACCGTCAATCGAAAAGGTAAGATTAGTCAGTTCGGGAACAGAAGCTACCATGAGCGCTGTCAGATTGGCAAGAGCAGCTACCGGTCGTGATAAAACAGTGAAATTCACGGGCTGTTATCACGGACATGCGGATAGTTTTCTTGTTCAAGCGGGTTCAGGCGCGCTAACATTTGGCGAACCAAGCAGTCCGGGAGTGCCAAGCAGCGTTACAAATGATACGCTGGTCTCTCCCTATAACGATCTTGATTCTTTAGATAAACTGTTATCGGAAAATAAGGGAGAAGTAGCGGCGATAATCGTGGAACCGATTGCCGCAAACATGGGTTGTGTCCCTCCTAAAGAGGGATTTCTTGCGGGCTTGAGGGAGCGTTGTGATGCTGACGCTATGATTCTGATATTCGACGAGGTAATAACGGGTTTCCGGGTGGCATTTGGCGGAGCACAGGAACTCTATGGGGTAATGCCTGATATTACAACTCTCGGAAAGATAATCGGGGGTGGTCTTCCTGTTGGTGCTTACGGAGGAAAGGCAGATTTGATGGATATGATCGCTCCGGCAGGTCCGGTATATCAGGCGGGAACTCTTTCGGGCAATCCGTTGGCTACTTCAGCGGGACTGGCAGTTTTAGATGAATTGTCAAAACCGGGAACATATGAGAAATTGGAAAAGAGATCTTCCGACTTGGAAACGGGACTTAAAGATGCAATTGAAACGCTGAAAGTGAGCGCTGTTGTCCAGCGCGTTGGTTCCTTACTTTGCATTTATTTTTCGGATGAACCGATAGAGAAATTAGAAGATATTCCTGACAACGTCGCAGAGAGATATAAGCGTTATTTCCATTCTATGCTTGAATCCGGAATTTACCTCGCTCCTTCGGCATACGAAGCGATGTTTATCTCACTTGCGCATTCAAGTGAAGATATAGAATCTACAATTAAGAAAAGCATCCATGCTCTCGAAAAATCGAGATAAATTGAAAAATAAAGCGACTGTGATATGAAATATTTACTGCCGCTATTTATTATCGAATGGGTAAAATTACTTCGCGAAGAAGGTTTTAAGGTGTTCGTCAAGAAAAGAGGCTGGAAAGTTTTTTGGACTATTGTCATATTCTATGCTATCCGAGACGGGATTCTTTATATCCTGATACCGTTTTTAATTTATATTGGCCTGTTCTGATAAATTTTAAAGCAACATGTCCTTCAAGTATAAGAATGTGAACATCGACCATGATTTCTAAAATTACCACCTAAAAGAAGCATCAATTGAAGGTTGTTGGTGCAATATAATTCCCCAAAACGGGTATGTGCGTGAGTTATGAGAAATTTATTTGGAGGAGTTCAAATACAGTACGCCCGGGTGAACTCTCTCAAAGATACTCCCTTGGAGGAACCACCGGCCAATGGCTTAAGAGGACTGCGTCCTATACTGAGTATCAGCCACTTACAGCGATAGGACACCCAAAAGTGACATAAGAATTAAACCGTCTCCCAGAAGTAAAGATTAGAATTGTTGGGTTTTAAAACAGGAAAATGGGCTTAAGCTAATCAGATTTGAATCTCTGGAAACTATCTATCTTATTGTGAGTAACTAACTGTTAGACCTCAAAATCGTCTCAGATAATATCAGTGTTTCGATTGATATACTTCTATCACTTCAAGTGAATCCATGAATGAATCAAAGATGTGTGGATCGAAATGAGTGCCTTTTCCTTGAGTCATAATCTTCAATGTTTCGGATTTTGAAAAGGCTTTTTTATAGGGACGTTTAGTGGAGAGAGCATCATAAACATCGGCTATAGCCGCGATCCTACCCTCAACCGGAATTTCATCTCTCTTTAATTTTCTGGGATATCCGGTACCGTCATATTTTTCATGATGTGTAAGAGCAATCGAATCAGCCAATTGCAATACTGTAGAATTAGAATTCTCTAAAATCAAATGCCCAATATTAGCATGCTCTTTCATTTGTTCATATTCTACATCGGTATATTTACCCTGTTTCAATAACACGGCATCTGAAATTCCGATTTTACCAATGTCGTGCATAGGGCTTGCTAGTTTGATATTTTCAATAGTTTCAGCATCCAATTCCATCGTAGAACTGATTATTTTAGCGTATTCGCTCACTCTTTTAATATGGGCGGCAGTTTCATTGTCTCTATATTCAGCTGCGACGGAAAGTCTGTAGATAGTTTCTATGTTTGCTTTTTTAATTGCTGAATTAGCAACGAGAAGTTTTTCGTAAAGATTTTTAAAATCTTCTGCGTAAATCCTGAGTTGCTCCTTTTCTTTTTTCAACTCTTCGTTTTTTCTCTCTAAAGCATTTCTAGCTTCTTCAAGTTCTTTTCGCTTTGCTTTCTCTGCGTTGTATACTTTCACAAGGTCTTCGGCATACGATTTCGTTTGATCGATGTGGTCTGATTTTTTATTCATTTCAATCTCTTGGTAGCGTGGAACATGCAATGAATATAATTGTGCCGACAGCAATAGGCAATTTAGAAAAGTCTACTTGAATGGAGATATTTTATTACTACTCAGGCTAACCAGATTATTTTCTTGTCCGCATATTTAATCGAATACATAAAAGTTATATTGCTAAAGTTACAATTATCTTCTCCTGATGAATTCTCCGCATCATCATGGTAGATTGAAGCAGTTAATGTTTTGAAAGAGTTAATCAACCCCAAAAAGTCCTGCGTAATTAATTTTATTCTATCTGTTTTCATTCTAAGTTTCCCTTTTGTATACATTAGGAGCAACAAGCATGCCAATCAATAAAAAGTGTGCCGCTAAGTCTTGGATTAACAATTAAATAAGTCCTGTTATTTATCATCTTTGTTAATTAAAAAGTTAAAAGAAAGTGTATCAGATAGAGACAGTTTTACTTTTAGGTGAGCTATCCTGACAGAGTGATTCTAAGCCTCCTGTGCTTGACAATGCCATAACTATGGTATTACATTATGACATTATTTTTAATCTCATTTGGCATGATCCGCTATTAGGATCAATGCTAAATGAAGGGGATTTGAAGTGCAAACACCAACACAACACTCCGAAGTAATTTTCCATCGAGGTTCGATCAACAAAGTCTTATCATGATCAACAGCACGAAAAATGACGAACAATTGAAAGAGTTAGAGCTTTTGAAGGCGCAAAATCTGCAATACGCCAAAGATCTTGCCAAAACCTTCAAAGGGAGAAAAGAGGTCCGCGGAAAACTTGAAAAAACCCAAGAACAGCTGGTGCGTTCGGATAAGCTCGCCACCATGGGACAAATGGCAGCCGGCATAGCGCATGAGGTCAATAATATGCTCACCCCTGTTTTAGCAAGTTTGTATATGATAGAAAAAATAAAAGATAAATTTGAACCGGAGTTAGCTGAAATTATTCAAATTGCCAACGAATCAGGGAAGCGAGCCGTTGATATGCTTCGGGACATACTGGATTACTCACGTAAAGGGAGCGAGGATTTTGAAGAAGTATATGTAACTAAAATTCTCGACAAATCTTTGAACTTGCTTAATTTCAAGCTGAAGAAAGGTAGAGTAAAGCTAAATAAAAAATATGGGGACGATCCGGTGATTGTTTCCGCTAATCCGGGTCAGCTCGAGCAGGTGTTTACGAACCTCTGCATAAATGCTATTGACGCCATGAAGGAGAAGGAGGGAGGAATCCTTGAGATCAGAGTTGATGTAGTTGATGATGGAGGTTCCGTTAAAAGCGCTAAAGTCGTGCAAATAAAATTCACCGATGACGGTCCCGGAATACCTGAAGAAGTTAGAGAGAGAATATTCGAACCATTTTATACAACTAAAAAAGAAGGAGAGGGAACCGGTCTCGGACTTTTCATTACTCACGGTATAGTGGAAAAGCATGGAGGGTTGATCTCAGTCGATAGTACTGTGGGAAATGGTTCAACTTTTGTGATTAATCTTCCATATAAGGGAGGACAGTAATGAGGGCGAATTTATATAAAAGTGTCTCGAAATGAAACAGTTAACCGCCTTAAATTTTCTATCGGATTCAGAGAAAGATCGAGGAAAGGGTTGCAGGTATTGATTACTGATCTGAGTGCACTATCAACAAATTGTAATGGCACACTAATTGCCCAATTGTGCGCTGAGTTATGATGTATCAAGAATATTATAATTCTGAAAGAGGCTGATAAATTTGAAGGACCTGAAAAAAATAAAGATGAAATTCGTGGCAAAGAGCTGGACTGGAATGTCCGTAATTTTAATATTGGGCTTGGCGATAACCTTATTACTTTATACTGGAGAGTTAAACTCCGTTGAACAAAAAATAAATTCAGTATTAAAGGAGAGTTCTTTAGAGCGAATCCAAGCTATTAAACAAGAGATTAATGAAAATTTAAATATTAATATTGCTATCGCTGCTTTTTATCAAGCCTCAAATTTTGTCACACGCGAAGAATTTAGTATATTTGTAAGTCGCTATTTTGACACCCATACCGGAATTCAAGCGCTTGAATGGATTCCAATCGTCCAATCATCTGAAAAAGAGGAATTTATTAAAAGAGCACAGGATGACGGATTTGTGGACTTTCAGTTCAGAGAGAAAAATCCGGAGGGTGAAATGGTCCCGGTCGAGCCACGAGCCAAATATTATCCGGTATTTTATATTGAACCTTTCAGCGGTAACGAAAAGGCGTTCGGGTTTGATCTTGGGTCAAATCCAGCTCGGTTAGAGGCTATTGCAAAGGCAGTTAATACCGGCAAACTTACGGTCACTGGAAAAATCAACCTTGTTCAGAAATCTAATATCGAGCCCGGAATATTGGTATTCGAACCTATTTTTGAAAATCGTGCTAAGGGAAAAATCAACCGAAATTCTCAAGTAACTGAAGACAGTAACGTCGTAGGTTTCGCTTTGGGAGTATATTCAATTAATGCCCTTTTAACTTCTGCTCTAATTGAGTATCCCGATGTTGGGCTGAACATTTCACTATTCGACCTGTCAGCTCCATCGGGTTCAGATTTTCTTACTGCAATTAACGATTTAAAAGATAATCAAGAATTAACTCGCCTCTATTCACTATCTACTTTATTAGAGGGAGTTCATTTTTCCCAGAGGCTGGTTGTAGCGGATCGAACTTGGGAATTAGTTTTCACACCGCGCAAGAAGTTTTTGGCGGCAATTCCCAATAGATCAAAATTTATACTGATTTCCTGGCTTTCTATGACATTAGTGATGATGATTGCTTACGGAATTATCTTTACCTCTCTAACTACTCGTAAAAAAGGAAAACAAAAATCTAGAATGATGGCCGAAGAAGTTCGGCAATTTATTGAAACTTCCAATGCTCCGATCTTTGGAATCGACAATAACGGAAATATAGACGAATGGAACCAGACATCGGAGACGCTGATCGGATACAAAAAGATGGAAGTCATTGGGAAAAACCTGGTGATGGAGTTCGTCGCAGATGATATGAGGGAATCGGTAAAGGAAGTGTTTGACAAAGCTTTGAATGGTCATCCGACAGTGAATTATGAGGTTCCTATGTACACAAAGAAGGGTAAGCAAGTAATGATTCTTCTGAACACAAGTACACGCAGGGATGTTGAAGGTGACATAACAGGGGTCGTGGGAATTGGCCATGATATTACGGAGCACATCAATTATCGAGAACATTTGGAAGAGCTAGTGGATGAACGAACTAAAAAGCTCACCGAGTATTTAGCTGAAACAGAAGAAGCCAGAGACTATATGGATGGTATCTTAAAAGCCGTTGCGGATGGATTAATTGTGACCGATATGGATAATCGTGTGCTAATGATGAACAGAGCCGCCGAGAATCTGCTCGATGTAAGATTCAGCGAAGTGATAAATAGGCCTATCGATTTTGCGATTAAAGATGAGACGCTGAGAGAAAAGATCAAAGAGACACTGAGTAGGAAAACAACGGGATATTCATTTGATTTTGAGTGGGCAGGTGAAAGCAAATCTAAAGATATTCTGAGGGCAAGAACGTCGGTTATTCTTGATAAGCATGGAGAACAGACCGGCGTAATCATAATATTTCATAACGTTACACACGAGCGCGAAATTGATAAGATGAAAAATGAGTTCATTTCAATGGCTGCCCATGAACTCCGAACTCCCCTCACCTCTATCAGAGGTTTTTCTGAAATACTGCTCACACGAGATAAATTAAAGTTGAGTGATAAGAGGAAATATCTAACTTATATTCAAGATCAATCTGAAGTGCTTTCAAAAATTATTTCAGATCTACTCGATATCTCGCGAATCGAATCAGGGAAAAGCTTTGTACTTCATAAGGATAGTTGTCTGTTAGGAGATGCCATAAAGCAGATAGCGCGGCCATATATTGAGAAGATGCCTAAGAACAGTATCCGTGTGCATTTACCGAAGAAAAAGATCGAACTGTTTCTCGATAAGGAGAAAATGGGTCAGGCACTTGAAAATCTTCTGAGCAATGCTATAAAATATTCTCCTGATAACGTAGATATCGATATAACAGCAAAGATAAAAGATGAACATCTTCACGTAATAATGGAGGACAGAGGAATCGGGATGACGCATGATCAGCTGGAAAAAATTTATGATAAATTTTATCGTGCAGACGTGTCGAATACGTCGATCACAGGGACAGGTTTAGGATTGAGCATTGCAAAAGCAATAATTGAAGCGCATGAAGGTAAAATATGGATTGAAAGCAAGTTTGGAAAGGGGACAAAGGTTTCCTTCAGCATCCCGATTTTCGATGCGAAAGGAACTGTCAAAATCAAAAGAACAGAAGTAGATGAAAAATCAGTCTCGAAAGATCTTAATTAGATTTACATTTTAGAGGAGAATTAATGAAAAAAAGAATAAATGTTAATGCCCGGAAGGAGGCACAAGAGTTTGTCGAGGGAACCTTGAATTTTGGCGAGTATGAAATCAGCGAGGCGGGTAACGTTATAACAGCTCATGGGAACGCACACCGTGATTTACCGAACCGTATTTTGAGCAGCACTGTTTGGCGAGTTCAAATCTCACTCTTATTCTGTTTTTGCCTCTATGTGCCTTCACTATTAGGTCAAATTTCGGCGGATATACCTCTAAATCAAAAAATTGGAGCGAAATTTAACTTCACTTATTACTTTGACAGCCGCGACTACAATACTTTCAATATTTTCACAGGTGTCAAGCACCTACCCGGGGGACTGGAATATTGGGGATTTACAGATATCCACGCTGCTCAAAGTGATGCTACTCATCGATTCGATTTTACCAGATATTTCATGGAGTATCGATTGATTTATACCATCCATCCGGAATGGGTCAACGGATTAAAGGGTTATGAATTAGAAGCCGAATTCGATGACTCAGGTCAAGTAAATGCATTGCTTCGATTCGGGGTGACTTATAAGCACAGTATTCCTCTTCCATGGCAAACACATGGGGGTCTAAGATGGCGCATTCATCCATATGAATCGGATGGCAATGGCTATCAGGCAAGTCTCCTCTATTCCTTACCGTTAACTGCAAAAGTAAAGATCACAGGATTCGCGGACTATAATGTTGTCGAAAACGCGGAAAATCGTTGGGTTATTGAGCCGCAGTTGACTTGGAAATTAAATGGGTACCTGAATATCCGTCTGGAATTTAGATACAATGGTTTTGAAAACGCTACTAAGAACTTGGATGGAAGTGGTATAGCGCTCGGTTTCGGTTTCTTGAGCTAATTTCTATTCGAGATGTTATTAACGTAGAAAGAGAGAAATTATGAACATTAGATCGAAAATAATTTTAAGTTTTTTCGCCTTGGGTCTTATCATATCGGGAGCGACTATCTTTTTGACTACTAATATTAGCGAAAAACAGAAGGAATTAGGTGATTTTCATCTTAAAACCCTAATTATGATTCAGACTATCGAAGTTACATCGCTGGAATTAATTGAGGAGAGTTTCGCATATCTCGTTTCCGGAGATGCCGAAGAACTAGCTGAATTCAGAAATGGGCATGTAAGATTATCAAAAATGCTTGGTGAATTCAAGGAGAAATTAAAATTAGATAAAAAAGAAGAGATCGAAGAAAAGGATTTATACGATGCTATTATTTTAAATTCTGAAGAGATGTTTACGATTGCAGAAATTCTCTTTAAAGATTATGAAATAAATGGTAATGTTAAATTAAATAATTTTTATTTGTATGAAGAATCTGTAGATAAATATATATCCTCCCTCAAAGAAATGACTAAAATTGAACAGGGTGAAGTGGGGGAAGCAACCAAGATCGCGATTGAAACTATTTCGTCTTTTACGAACATTATGTTTTTAATATCAGCAATGGCCTTACTTTTTGCTATGACGATCGGTTATTACATCTCAACAAGTATTTCAAACCCCTTAGGAAAATTGGTGAATGCAGCGGATCAGATAGCTAAAGGGAATTTGGATATACAACTTGATATCAAATCCGGAGACGAGATCGGCATTTTATCAAAATCCTTTTTAAAAATGGCCTCTGAAATAAAACAATCAAAAGATGATACAGAAGGAGCAAGAGACTTTGCAAACGGTATACTGAATTCTGTGGCAGACGAAATAATTGTGACCGATTTGAAGAGACAAGTGATAATGATGAATAAGTCTGCTGAGGATCTGCTCGATGTTAGGTTGAGTGAAGTGGTAAATAAGCCGATCGATATTATAATTAGAGATCAATTTCTGAGAGAAAGGATCAAAGAAACTCTTTTGAAAAAGACAACAGGATATACATTTGACTTTGAATGGAGTGGCGATAATAATTCTATTAAATTTTATAGAGCAAGAACATCGATTATTCATGATAAACATGGCAAGCAAAACGGTATAGTCACAATATTTCATGACGTTACTCAGGAGCGAGAAATTGATAGGATGAAAAGTGAGTTTATTTCGATGGCCGCTCATGAACTTCGAACCCCCCTCACCTCTATCAGAGGTTTTTCTGAGATACTGATCAATCGAGATAAATTGAAGCAAAGTGATAAGACAAAATATCTCGGCTACATTCAGGATCAATCTGAAACACTTTCAAATATTATATCGGATCTACTCGACATTTCTCGTATCGAATCAGGGAAAAGCTTTATACTTCATAAGGATAATTGTCTGTTAGGAGATGCAATAAAGCAGGTAACGAAACAATATATTGATCAGTTACCGAAGAACAGTATCCGTGTGCATTTACCGAAGAAAGAGATCGAACTGTTTCTTGATAAGGAGAAAATGGCTCAGGTGCTCGAAAATCTTCTGAGCAATGCTATAAAATATTCTACGGGCAAGGTCGATATCGATATAACAGCAGAGATAAAAGGTAAATATCTTCACGTAAGAATGGAGGACAAGGGAATCGGGATGACGCCTGAACAGCTGGATAAGATTTACGATAAATTTTATCGTGCGGATACATCGAACACGAGGATCACAGGGACAGGTCTAGGATTGAGCATTGCAAAAGCAATAGTTGAAGCGCATGAAGGTGAGATATGGGTTGAAAGCGAGTTCGGAAAAGGATCGAAGGTATCATTTAAAATTCCTATTCCCAATATCTCCGGTAGTATTAAAGGCAAAAGAAAAGCAGTAGATAATAAAATAGTCTCGAAAGATTTAAATTAAATTTAAACATTAGAGAGGAAATTGATGAAAAAAATATTGATTGTGGATGACCAAGAGGAAGTAAGAGAGTTAGTCGAAGTAACCTTGAACATCGGCGACTATAAGATTTTCCAGGCGGAAAACGGTAAAACAGCTGTTGAGATCGCTCGCAGTGAACTACCGGATCTCATTTTGTTGGATGTCCAAATGCCGGGTGAGATGGATGGGTTTGAAGTATGTGAGACCCTGAAAAAAGACCCTGAAACAGCAGGTATAACAATTATCATGCTCACCGCCATGGGTCAGGAATTAGACAAAGAGCGTGGAAATGAAGCAGGGTGTGACGGGTATTATACAAAACCTTTCAGTCCCTTAGAACTTATGAACAAGGTAGAGGAGATATTAGGTTAGTACCCTCAAACGAGACAGATCTCTCATATCTCGATCCCTCCATGATACTCTTTTGAGGAATTAAAAGGATAATTCTCAGCGACATTCACACAATTAGTATGTTAATATCTAACCTCTATTAATAAAATATTTTTCAGGTTTTTAAGTAGTATTCGTCAAACAAATCAAAATACACTATCTGTCTCATTGTGAGGCAGCTGTAAGCCGGATTTGCTCATAAATAACTAAAGCTAATATCTCGATAACCCTGTAATACGTTTATAAATATGGAACATGATATAATAAACTATATTGGCATAAATCTTGCTTTGTTATGATAAGCAGAGTGGATAAAATAAATTAGGAAATTGTTTAAATGAAATATCAGAGTAAAATTTTGATAGTGGATGACGATGAAAACGTTAGAAAATCACTGACTACTCTTCTCTCATATGAGAATTATGAGATCTTTACAGCCTCAGACGGCATGGGAGCTATCGTAAAAGTATTCGAAACGAACCCGGACGTCGTTTTATTGGATATCGAAATGTCAGGGATAGATGGATTTGACGTATGTAGTCACCTTCGCAACGACCCAAAGTTTTCAGAGATACCGATAATAATGATCACAGGATTAAATGATAAAGAATCCAGATTACGTGGAATTAAAGCAGGAGTGGATGACTTTATTTCGAAGCCATTCGATGCCGACGAATTGATTGCAAAAATAAATACTATATCCCAAATTGGTCGCTATCGTAATATAAATCTTGAGCGCAAAAAATTAGAATGGGCGATAAGTAATTCAGATAACGGGTACCTCATTATAAATCAAAAGGATGAAATAATATATTTGAACGGTCAGGCGAAGAATTATTTGTACTTAAACGGAAACGAGCAAGCATATAAAACCGATTCATTTATAAATATTGCGACACGAAGCTACGCCTGCGAGCCTATGGAGAGTTGGGAAGACTGGAAAAGTTCGTCTTCAGTTAAGAATAATATCCCCTTGTTTTTAATTCGTGCTGAAACAAAAGATGCAAATGCGTTTTACTTAGAAGCACAAGTAATGGAATTATCTGCAAATTCAGAAACTAATTGGATAGTCAGGCTTCGCGATGTCAGCAGCGAAATAGGATTGAGAAGTGAATCTGTAAAACTTAATCATCTGATTGCGCATAAACTCAATACGCCTCTATCTATAGCATCTTTGTCTTTAGAATTGCTATCAGAAGATCCGATAATTTCCGCAAATAAAGAATTGTCAGAGATAGTTGAAAATGGTCTGGTAGGAACAGAACGCCTAAGTGTTCAAATTAATGATATGATAGACTATATCAATTCAGACTCATTATTTTCAAAAGATGATTCGATGAAAGTCACTGATATACCCATGATTGTTGAAGATGTAAAATCGAAACTACATATCAATTTTATCCGGGTGACGAGCGAGATTAAGTACGACGAAATGAGAATTTCTATTTCTAAAGCAGATATGGAAGTAATAATATTCGAGATAGTGGAAAACGCTAAAAAGTTTAATGCTTCAGATATTGAAATATTGATATCAGTAAAAAGCGGAACAGAACTGGTACTGGAATTCGCAAATAATGGTGATCCCATTCCTGTTGAACAAATGAACTCAGTATGGAATCCATATTTCCAGGCTGAGAAAAATTTTACAGGTCAAATTAAAGGAATGGGTTTGGGTTTAGCGACCGTGGCGACATTGGTCTGGAATAAGGGGGGAATTTGTAATATATCTAACAGAGATGATGGATATGGAGTGATAGTTCGACTCGAATTTCTGATCGACGAGAAAAGTGCCAAAGAACAATCATCCGAGCATTTGTACGCTCATTAAATAATAATTCATATTTAAATCGATTTCAGAATATAAGAAAAATATAATAACCTAAGTTGAATGGAAATGATTACATGAAAAAAAAGATCCTTATCGTTGACGATGACAAAAATGTCACAAAAAGTTTAAAAATATCCATGGAGAAAAAATATGATATATTGACTCTCAATGATAGTATGAATGCAGTAAGTCATGCAAAACTTTTTGAGCCTGATCTCATGATACTTGATATCATGATGCCAGATATTTCTGGAGGAGAATTGGCTCAAGAAATGAAACGAGAGAAAAAATTATTGGATATCCCTATAATCTATTTGAGCGGTTTAATTAACCATAGTGAAGAGCGGGAAATATCCGATACTCAATTTCTTGCGAAACCGGTAAACTTCGCAAAAATGCTTCAACTGATCGAAAGTAAAACAAACTAAACTTTTATTATATTCCGAATAAATCAATCCCACATTTTTTGAAGTAAATTTTCTATTTAAGTTGTACCATTCTGATACACTTTTGCTTCTGATAAATCACAAAAAAATAATTCACAAAATATCTGTAAGATATTGTAATTATAGAATATATCACC
>SORT01000033.1 GCA_004402895.1 Fidelibacterota bacterium MT.SAG.3
GCTCGGAGATGTGTATAAGAGACAGCTTATTAACAGTGACAATTCAGATCTTCCGATAGTGAGGGATGTCCGTTATGTACCTGAATCCAAACCTGTTGACGAAATATTAGAGGAGATGCAAAGAGATAAACTCAGTGTCGTAGTGGTGGTGGATGAGTACGGCGGAACCGCAGGAATAATGACTATAGAGGATATCCTTGAAGAGATCTTCGGTGAGTTCGATCTTGATGATCAGGGCGAACGTGTGCCTTTCAGAGAACTCGCGAACGGAGATATTATAATAAATGGTGATGCGGAGCTTGATCTTTTAAGGGAAGAATTGGATATCAATTTCCCTGACGGAGAATATGAAACCATTGCCGGGCTGTTGACGTTTTTAACCGGCAAAATTCCGGGAGTCGGAGAAAAAATTCTAATCGGCGATAGAGTCTTCAGGATAATCAGCGCGAGTAACAGGGCAATAAAAAAAGTAAATTTGAAACGGAAAACTTAATATTTTATGTGACTATCACCGGTTTACTTATCTTCCAGTGGATCAGATATAGCGCGCCAATTCCCAACACGATTGAAAGATAGGGATTCATTCCATATCCCGCGGGGATATAACCGAAAACTACTGCAACTCCGGCAGCCAAAAATGCATAGGGTAATTGAGTTTTTACGTGATCAATGTGATCGGCTCCTGATGCCATCGAGGATAGTATCGTAGTATCGGAAATGGGAGAGCAGTGGTCACCAAAACATGCGCCGGACAGCACTGCGGCAATGGTCCCTAAGAGGATTGTAGATTGCAGACTCGCATCAATACCTGCTTCAATAGGAAGATGATATGCCATAGGAATTACAATGGGAGTAAGAATTGCCATTGTTCCCCACGAAGTGCCTGTAGAAAAACCTATCAAAGCCGCCACTATAAATGTCATTGCGGGAAGTAAATTTGGTGAAAAGAGTCCTCTTGTTATGTGTAATACATAATCTGCTGTCGAAAGATCTGCCGCAATAGCGCCCAATGACCATGCAAGTACGAGTATCACCATAGCGTACACCATTGATTTGATTCCGTTGAGATAAGCATCAACCGTTTCCTGAAGATTCATCAATTTTTGTGAGAGGCTCATGATTCCTGCTAATATGGAACCGCCGAATGCCGCCCACATCAGAACGGTGAATGAATTTGCGTTGCCGATAATCTCATGGAACGCCATAGTTTCTGCCGATGCCCCGAGAGCAGCTCGTCCGTTGAAGTATAATCCCACTATGGTGGTAACTATGACGAACCCGATAGGAATCATCGCATTATACCACCTCTTGTCTAAATTTTCCGGTAGTTCAAGCTCACTGAGATCTGCTCCCGCAAGAGGTTTTGCTCCATCTCTGATAACTTTTCCGGTTTGTTGCGCCCGTCTCTCTGCGGTTAACATAGGACCGAAATCTCGAGCCCGCGTAGCTGTAATAACTATTAACCCGAGCATGATAAAAGCGTAGAAGCTATATGGTATCGAGCTAATGAATGCTACATAAGGATCCATGTCCAAATTGACTGCGTCGAATCCCTGTTTAATCAATCCATTTTGAAATCCTATCCAAGTGCTTACAAATGCGATGGATGCGATCGGCGCCGCTGTTGCGTCTACCAAAAATGAGAGTTTTTCTCGTGATATTTTTAGTTTATCCGTAAACGGCCGCATTGTATTGCCTACTAACAGAGTATTTGCATAATCGTCGAAAAAAATCAGTAACCCCATCGAAAGAGTCGCTATCTGTCCCGAACGAGCCGATTTTGCGTACTTCGAGATCTTTTCTACCACGCCGTGCATTCCCCCATTGCGTGCAATAAGTCCCACCATACCGCCAAGACCCATGCTGAATAGAATTACCGCGGCATGATCTTTATTTGCCAAGGAAGGAACGATATATTTGTCTATTGCTACAAGGAAACCGCTGATAGGATTGTAGCCCGCCAAGAAAACCGCGCCTATCCAAATTCCGGCAAAAAGGCTTAGTAACACCTCCTTGAACAAAACCGCAAGCCCGATGGCGATAAGAGGAGGAGCAAGACTCAAAATACCGGGCAGAGTTGGAATTGTCTTACTTGCTCTCGCATTGCCGAATTCTACCGAAATTTTGTTTTGACCGGCACTCAGAAAAACGGCGTTGTCTATCGTAATGGTTCCAGATCGCGTTTCCACCTCTTCAGGTGGTCTAAGTATGCCATCAGCGCCTACGATCTTAAAACCGTATAGCTCAATTACTCCTCTGGCTCCATGATCTATTTCACCATTGGAAGATAAGATGTTTACGGTAAACGAGAACGGTACGCCTTTCAGAACAATCTTTCTTGAGTCTATGCTGATATGATAGGGTGTACTGGTGGCTTTGACACTCAGACTCCACACTAACAAAAGGGCGCATATAAACGTGATATTACGTAAAAACATGGCTTAACATATATTCCGCTATTACCAAAGTAAAGCGAAATTAGCGTTTGGAGGCTTTATATTAAGAGTACGCGATATGAAAATGCTAAATCAACTTTTAATTTCATTTAGAATTAAAGAGAGGTAAATTGTTCTGAGTATTTTACACCTTTAAGAGTTTGCCCATGATCAAGAAGATGGACCTATACATAATAAGAAAGTTCCTCGTGTCACTTTTGATGACGAGTCTTGCGTTTCTAACGATCTTCTTCGTGGTAGATATTGTTGAAAACTTACGCAGAGTGCTCGACTCAGCTGCGTCGCTCGGAACAGCGGCACAATATTCTCTCCTTAATCTGCCATGGCTGTTCAATATTTCGCTGCCGATAGCCGTTCTGTTGGCATCTGTATTGACTTTCACTTCGTTAGTGAAATATAATGAACTTGTTCCGATGAAATCCGCAGGCGTCAGCCTTTACAGGCTTCTAATTCCCATGATATTTCTTGGGCTTAGTATAACAGCATTCTCCTTCTATTTCGGAGAAACGGTTGTGATCGATTCTAACAGAAAACGGTTTGACATCGCGCGTAAGTATTCGCTGCGGGGCGCCAAACGACAGGCTTTACGGAAATTCAACTTGAATTTTCAGGAAGGTCCTGCACGGAACATCTCCATAGGCGTTTATAAGTTCAATGACCTAAAAGGTGAGCGTATAAACATTCAATATTTTAGAAACGAATCACTTATCAAACGGATCGACGCTGCTGAAATGAAATGGGATGAAGAGAGAGAACTATGGCTGTTTAGCGACGTTATAATCAGGAATTTTAAGAAAGGTAAGGAAATAGTCGTTAAGGCAGCGAAATTGGATACAATTATACTTCGACTAACTCCCGATGCGCTTAAAAAGGAAAACCGTAAACCGGAGGAGATGAGTTACTGGGAACTCGGCGAATTCGTTAAAAACTTAGAGGCGAACGGAATAGAAGCGCGTAATTGGAAAGTGAACCATATATTCAAGATATCTCTTGCGTTTTCAAATTTTATTGTGGTACTCATAGGCGTGCCTATCGCAGCCAACAAAAGACGCGGCGGCGCCGCTTTCGGCATCGGAGTCGCTCTGTTGATAAGTTTTTTCTATTATGGATTCATGAAATTGGGACAAACGCTCGCAAAACAAGGTGTGTTAGAACCGTTGGAAGGAGTTTGGCTCGGTAACGCTGTTTTCTTTGCTCTCTCCATTATAATGATCCTCAAAACTTCTAAATAATGAAAAGTCCTGATCTTTATTTCAATAGCACCATCTGTGTTCAAGTAAAACAGATCTTTCGTGTCGACCTCGTGATGATTTCAGTTAACCAATTGCAAAGGTGATTCAGAGTTCATAAAATACTTCGGCATAAAAAATGCCCGCTAATTAGCAGGCATCAGATAACTGTTAGTTAGGATGGCAGTCTATTATCAGGCATTTTCTCCTAACTGAAAACGCGCAAACCGCTTAATTGTAATATTTTCCCCGAGCTTACTGATAGCTTCTTTAATGAGATCGGAAATTGATTTACTTGGGTCTTTTACAAACGCCTGTTCCATGAGGCAGACCTGCTTGTACCATTTTTCCATCTTACCGTCTATGATCTTCTCTACAATATTATCCGGTTTCCCTTTTAGGTCTTCGCCACCCGAGTAAACTTCTTTCTCTCTCTCTACGAGCTCTTCGGAGATATCATCTCTTGTCACGGTTAGCGGATTTGAAGCGGCTATCTGCATCGATACTTCCTTAGCAAGATCGAGAAAATCGTCTGTCATAGCCACGAAGTCCGTTTCGCAGTTCAATTCCAACAGGACGCCCAATTTGTTTCCCGGATGAATATATGATAGAACAGCTCCTTCGTTCGCTTCCCTGCCTGATTTCTTTGCTGCTTTGGCGATGCCGTGCTTCCTGAGATAATCGAAAGCTTTCTCAACGTCCCCATTTGATTCTTTAAGCGCCTCTTTGCAATCGAGTATACCCGCTCCGCTTTTCTCTCTTAATTCCTTGACTAATGCTGCACTGATTTCCATATATCAGTTCTGCTCCGATTCGACTTCACTTGTTTCCGCTTCCAGTTTATCTCTTCTCAACTTTAACGACATCACAACGCTGTCCGCCAATGTCTGAAGAACAAGGGAAATTGTTCTGAGGGAATCGTCATTCGCCGGAATGACATGATCGATATTAGAGGGATCGGTATCCGTGTCAACAAGGGCAATTATCGGTATTTCCAATTTATTTGCTTCTTTGACCGCAGTATCCTCGAATTTAGCGTCAACCATCACCATCAGATCCGGAAGACGTTTCATCGCTTTTATTCCCCTGAAGACCTTATCTAATTTGAGCCTTTCTCTTTCGAGAGTAAGAACTTCTTTCTTGGTCAGACCATCATAGGCCGATGCGCCTTCCTCTTCAAATTTTTCCAGCTTCTTGATACTCTTCTGAATAGTGGAGAAGTTTGTAAGAGTTCCGCCAAGCCATCTCTCGTTGACGTAGTACATTCCGCACCGTTCCGCCTCTGTTCGAATGAGGTCTTTAGCCTGTTTTTTTGTTCCCACAAATAGAACGGTACCCCCATCACCTACACTTTTGGCGATCATAGTTGCTGCATCTTCTATTTGTGTTTTCGTTTTACTGAGGTCTATCAGGTGGATAGAGTTCTTCTCCATAAAAATGTATGGCTCCATCTTTGGATGCCACTTTCTGGTAAGGTGTCCAAAATGGGCACCTGTATCTAATAACTGCTGAATTGTTATTTCTTTCAATTGATCCTTTGAATTTATCTCTTAGAGAACTGGAAGGCTCTTCTTGCGCCGCGAAGACCGAATTTCTTCCGTTCTACCATACGTGAATCGCGGGTAAGAAATCCCGCTTTCCTAAGACTGGGACGAAGCTCCTCGTCCATTATAATAAGAGCTCTGGATATTCCAAGCCTTATTGCTCCGGCTTGAGAACTCAGCCCTCCACCCTTCACGGTGGCGATCACATCGTACTTCCCGGTGGTAGATTCTAATAGATTGAATGGTTGATTGATTATGTATTGAAGAGACTTTCGTGGAAAATAATCGTCAACTTCGCGTTTATTAATAGAGAACTCGCCTTTTCCTGACTTTATCCAAACTCTGGCTATTGCTTTTTTTCTTCTTCCGGTACCGTAATGTTTATTCTTGACCATGTTCTCCTATAATTCTAATATTTTCGGCTGTTGAGCTTGGTGTGGATGTTCCGGACCGGCATATACTTTCAGTTTTGTAAATAACTTTCTTCCAAGTTTATTTTTCGGCAGCATTCCTTTGACGGCAATTTCAATGACTCTCTCCGGGTTGCTTGCCATCATGGATTTAAGATTGGTGCTTTTTATGCCTCCCGGATATCCCGTGTGTCTATAATAAATTTTTGATTCGGCTTTATTGCCTGTGACCTTGATCTTATCAGCATTTATTATAATTACAAAATCTCCGTTATCCATATGATACGCAAAGTTAGGCTTATGCTTTCCCATTAATAGATGAGATACCTTTGCTGCAAGTCTGCCCAATATTTTATTATCGGCATCTACAACAAACCAGTCGTGTTTTAAATCGTTTATTGTCGGACTATATGTTCCCAATTTTCATTCCTAATTTTTACTCTTCATATCTTCTACAGTCCGCTAAATTAGAATCCATCCGATGAATTGTCAAGATTTATTTTACAACTATTAATTCAGTTATTACCTTACAAGAGCAACAGATAGAGCATGCAAACTACTGCTGAGAATTCGAATATTGAATTCTTCAAATTTCTTACCTTCTAATTCTGATGCCATCTTATAGCCTGTGGTTTGAGCGGTAACAATATACTCCGCCCTGTTTCCGTCAAACGCCCTGCTCTCTACCTCAACATGACCGGTAAGGTAATATTTCAGTGAATTTTTAATTTTATTGAACTGTGTTAAATTAGTTACATTACTGACTTTCAGAGTTACCTTCCTGCCGAAATTCACTTCGGTTTTCCATCTCGACAGCAGATCATCTGATAGCTTCTTCACGACCTTTACCGAGGCTTTTCCTATAGCCCTTTCAGTGGCTATAAGCATATTTGGATGAGGATAAACCGCTGATGCAGATGACTCGGACAGAATGATACCGTTATCTAATTTAACAGCTTTGAGTTCTATCGAAACTCTGATATTTTTCATTTTACTATCTTTCATGCCCGATGGCTCCTCCAACTTCACTTCTGAAATTCCGAAAACCACAATATCTCCGCCTAATTCAATTCCGACAGCGATCGCCTTTCCAATATCGCCGCCGTAAGTATACTGCATTTCATGGGACAGAACATCATCTGATCTCATATCGTCATTGACAAGAAAAAGTCCTGATTTTATCAGCGCCCGCCTAATAACAGTCTCAGATATACGCACCTCATTCATCAATTTTGTTTCCGGAAGTCGCTCCGTGATCAAGAAGACAATATCAGGACTGCTCAATCTATATTGAAGGACACCGATCCTGTCAAGTTCCTGTTCGAGTTTATCAGAATCAACATCCGCCTTAACACTCAGAGCATAAGAGTGTTCGTCTATGTTACCTTCTTTCAATACTTCATACTTGAGTATATAAGAAAATACATTAGAAAAGATCTGTCGTTCGATCAATTGCGCATATCTGTTACGCTGATTAGCTTCGATCATTGATTCCATGACGAACTCGACTGTACCTCTTAGAGCAAAGTTTAAAGATTCCTTTCTTGCCGAAGCGATTTTTTCATCAACGATAGCTGCATGCCCATCCCGTATAACGCTTTTTCCTAAATTAGATCCTTGAGCGTTTACAATGCTGACAGCGGCGAAGAGGAATATCAGTGTGTATGCAGACCGAAGTAAATTCATCAAGGACAAAATAGATTTAGACTCCAGCGATGTCAAGTTTATTTAGAAGCGTCATAGATCGATTATCATATGATTTTATTATTCAAAAATTGGAAATATAAAAAAATCCCCGGGGTAGCGCTACTTCCATGCAGCCGGGTGAACATGGAACCAATTCACTTACTCCCGGGAATTTATTTATTTAACTGTATAGGTAATGTTTTTCGCGATTTAAAATGTAATTTTAATTACAAAAAAAATCCGAAGGAAGAATCCACCGGATTTTTAAATATCTGTATGAAAGTTTGTCAGCTGTTGCTAAGAGTTTTGCTAAAATAACTCGATTTGAGCAAATTAGGGACATCATACTTGAGTATAAGCTTATGAAATTCACTTTTAATATCGGAAAATCCTGTATCTTCGTAATCAAGGTTTTCCAAAAGACCGAACATTCTTTTCTTCTCGCCCCTGCTAACTAAATTCTTCAGGTGACCCCAGATGTAATAAGCGGTATTTCTTCTTGACAGCGGTTCAGGTTCTCCCGAAAATAATTTTTCCGTTTCTTCGTTATATGTTTTTACCATTTCTTTTTCCGAAACGTCTGATTTCAACAATTTTCTAAGCTTATCGTGAACCTCAAAGGAGTATTCCATTATCAAATATTTGTCTGCAAACCATGTTTCTGCCACATCGAGTTTTGTTTTTGCTTTTGCTTTAGCTTTGTTATTGTTGCTCATCATAATCCTTTTTTAATATGTTGTTTCCCCGTTCGCGCTACCGCATCAAGTAACAGTTACAAAACCCAAATTTAAAATTTGGCTTCCCTGCTTTGATATGTTCGATCTTCAATTTAAAGATCGTTTTACCTGAACTTTCCCCAGTTTGAATCGCCCGTTGGGTATCTAAATACTAATATAATAAATTGAAGTTGTCAATAGTTAATATGCAAATTCATCGAAAATAATTAGAATAAGATGCAAAATTGTCTAAAATGCCGCCGAAATTGTTAGTAAGAGCGTGGTGGCAGCGCCGGCAAGCAGCGCATAAGGTAATTGTGTCTTAACATGCTCTATATGGTCAGACATTGAAGCAAGACTGGAAATTATTGTGGTGTCCGAAATTGGCGAACAATGATCGCCGAATACACCTCCGCCAAGTACGGCAGCTATGGCTAATGGAAGAGCTCCACCAGTCTGGATCACAAGAGGCACTGCTATCGGAATCATGATGGCAAAAGTGCCCCACGAAGTTCCTGTCGAAAAAGAAATAGCAGATGATACGAGAAATAAGATCGGCGGTATGAGAATATAGCTGACTGAAGAACCAACAACTTTCGCCACGTAGTTTCCTGTTCCCATTTCATTGGTAAGGTTTCCAATCGCAAAAGCAAGCATCATAATTATTGCCATCGGCATTAATGCTCTGCTCCCTTCAATAAATTTCGAGCTGAGTTCCGGAAGCTTCATGATTCCCTGAACTCTGTAAAGTACCGCTGCCAAAAACACCGCGGTTATAACTGCCAATAAAACAGATTTTGAACCCGACCCGTTCAATATATCTCCTCCGCCCGTCACATAAAGACCGACAGGCATCATCAACACCATAGTAGCTATAGGAATAATCATGTTCATCGCTCTGGGAGTTACCCCCTTCACAACTTCAATATTGCCGAGTTCCGAAGAAGACGAACGAAACTTATCTTCATCGTCTATCAAATCAATGGCTCGACTCTCCGCTTCTTTCATCGGACCGATATCTCTCTGAGTGATAATAACAGCAACGACTAAAATCAACGAAAGAATAGCATAAAAATTAAACGGTATGGACTGTACAAAAAGCTTGACGGGAGCCTCAATTCCCTGTTCGGCAAGAAGTCCTACAATAAATGCTCCCCAGGCATTCAGAGGGATCATGATACACACAGGGGACGATGTACTGTCAACTATGTAAGCGAGCTTTTCTCTTGATATTTTGTGTTTGTCGAAAACAGGTCTGCATACCGTCCCGGTCACAAGACAGGTAATGTTTGTTTCCACAAAAATTACCATTCCGATCGCCCATGCCATTAATCCCGCTGAACGTTTTGAATTAACAAACCCCCTTTTTTCAAGCCACTGAACAAATCCCTGTACACCGCCTGAACTTTGAGTAAAATTTATCAGCACTCCCATAAGCACACTGAAAATTATCACGGCACTGTTAGATTCGCTTTGGAATACTCTCAACAGTGCATCTAAAGCATCTCCGAAACCTACCAGCGGATTCCATCCGGCAAGAATTGTATAGCCTACCAATAATCCTAAGAATAAAGAGAGATAAACCTGACGAGTCCACATTGCGAATCCTATGGCAACAAGAGGCGGCAGTAGTGATGAAAATCCTAATTCGATCGTCGAATCTCCCTGTTATGGTTTGCTAAAATTATCTGTTTTTACTTCGGCGCATCATCGCGCACGTATGCTTCTTTAAGATACAGTTTTGATAATCTAACCGCTGAGGTGTAATTATCAAGTTTTACCGCTTTCTTATACTGTTTTTTTGCTTCCTTCCGTTCTCCAATTTCGTCATACGCCATACCGGTTCTAAGATAAATATATCCTAAATTGAATTTAAATTCGAGAGTGTATAAGTCTGCTAATCCTATAAACAATTCAAGCGCCTCTTCCGGTTTTCCTTCCCGCCGCAGACTTTCACCCTGAAGAAATTTTACGCGGGTTTTCATCTCCATCTGGTATTTATCGGGTAATCCGACAACTAATTTTGGTATCAACTCAAGATGCTGCCGCGCTTCCTCAATCTCCCCGTTAAGCAAAAGTATATCCGCAAGTTTCCCGTGGAAATACGGGCTTTGGTCAAACTCCTTCACCAATCCCCTGCTTAAATTGAGAGCCTTTACATGCTCCTCTTCAATATAGGCGTATATGAACATGAGAAAACTTCGCGCTTCAATCGAAGCATAAATTCCGCGTTCTGACACCTCGGCGATTTCATCTATAGCTTTTTCCTTACTCGAACTTATCCCCGCGATATATGACAGACTACGAATCATTGGACTTGATATCGCTATAAAATAATGAAATATGCCCAATCCGATTTTGGGATCGATCATCGTCGGGTCGATTCTCATCGCTTCCTGTATTATTGAATATCCTGCGTATCCGTCGTAAAACGTATCGATAAAATCATTTTTCGATAGAGCTATGCGGGCTTTCAATCCTCTCGCAGCACCGAGGTACACCATGCTGAGCGCATCATCGGGATACATTTTGAGTTGACCCTCAGCAATTATAACAACCCTATCAAGCTCGTCGCTCATCTCTCCCCAGATATCTTTATCCTCTTTGAACATCCGAAAAGTGAACCAATCGAGAACCACCTGATAAAAATATCCTGCGGGATGATCGGGATTTAATGCTGTGAATTTCTCAAAAGACTCTCTTGATTCATCGAATTGGAAGTTATACATCTCACGAACCCCTTGTAAGGCTAACTCTTCCGATAGCGGCGCAAAACTTTCAGATTCTCTATTTACTTGAGGAATCGCAGTTTGATGCAGGGAAACAAATAATATCAGTATAGAAGCTTTCAAGATGTGTGAAATATATTTATGCGGTTAGAATTTTGCAAGAAGACAATTATTCAACAATTTAGTCAACGTAGTATTCTACTATCCCTCCCTGAGTTAAGTTTATCCCCCTTTATCCTGAAATTGAACGATTGAGATCTTATATTTAATATAGATTTATTTACGCTGATCTCTCCTTATAACAAACCTTATTCCGTATTCTTCTTCAGTAATTGTAAGAATTTTATTATCCACAAGATCTGTTTTCAATACCTCTTCCACCAATTCGTCCCGGAATACACCTATCCCTTTCGCAAGAGCTATCGGCTTCTTTGGAATGACCGCCCAGATCGATCCGTCATTCTTAATAGCGTTCTGAAGCCGTTGGAAAAGATGTCGGTAATTAGTTGGTTCCCACAGGCGAACTAATATCATGTCGACCTTGGAACCAAGAATTCTTTTTTGCAACATTACATCCTGAGGAGCTTCGAGACTTAATTTTCGAAACAATTCATTGTCACTGTCAATGACTGCAACAGTCTGACCGGGCTTTATGCCGAGTTTATCCGTAAACTCTGACATATCAAGCGCTCAATAAGGATTCAGATTGTTGTGTAAGGAGTTCGGCTCCGGATTCCGTAATATGCATAATATCCTCAAGCCTTACTCCAAGTTCTCCCCGGATATATATACCCGGTTCGTTACTGAAGGTCATTCCTGCTTGAAGTTTCAATTTGTTCCCTTTCACGAGATACGGAAATTCGTGCCCGTCCATTCCGATCCCATGCCCTAAGCGATGCGTGAAAACAGAATATCCTTTCCCGAAGCCTGATTTAACTATAACCGAGCGAGCGACCTTGTCGACATCTCCGGCTCTCACTCCCGGTTTTGCCTTTTCCAATGCTATGCTTTGCGCTTCTTTAACAGTTGACCAAACTTCCAATTGTCTCTTGGTCGGTTCGCCGAAAACTGTCGTCCTGGTAATATCGGACTGATATCCATGAATACTCGTTCCAGTGTCCACCAATACAAGTTTTCCCGGGGAAAGCAACTCGGGATTTTTCGTTCCGTGCGGGAATGCCGCATTAGGACCGAAGAGAACGAGCGCCCATCCCCGAAGCCCGCGCTTTGCATATTCAGAGGAGAGTATACCGCCTAATTCTCCTTGCGTCATTCCATTTTTCATCTCTTTGAACGATGTTCGTATTACTTCAAGTGTTACTTTATTAATATACCGTAACAGCTTAATTTCTTTGGTTGTTTTGATGCCTCTACAACCATTTATGACTCGGTCTGCGGAAACAATATTTACATTTTTTGCAGCTTTTGAAATCCCCTCCGTCACGAAATATCTGACCGTT
Source organism: Fidelibacterota bacterium MT.SAG.3 (assembly GCA_004402895.1). GTDB lineage: Bacteria > Fidelibacterota > SORT01 > SORT01 > SORT01 > SORT01. Next base: position 12,231 of record SORT01000033.1, read on the forward strand.
TCTTCAATGCCGAGCTTCCCCTTAGCGCTCTTGGTATTTTTCAGAAAATCTGATATTAGTGCATATGGCGATTCATCTTCCTGCCAAATTCGTATATCTGCGTTCTGTTCAGTACGCTCTTCCGCTCTGTCCTTTTCAAAGGCGGGACAGACCCATATCGGCTCACCATCAACCGGTAACAACCAAGCAAACGTCCGGTCCGACCTTCTCCATGTTACCCCCGTAAAATATTTCATTGACGTCCCGCCGGTTAACAGTATCATATCAAGATTATTTTTCGACATGAGAATCCGAGCGCGATCCACCCTTTGATCTAATTCTTCCCTTCCGATCGGCAGAGGAGAGTCTGCGGGTGCAGTTTCACTGTTTTGTTTCGACATTGTGAAGGCGGGTTTATGGGTTAATCCCATCCCTACGGCGGCTAACGCAAGTCCGCCGGTCTTGAGAAATTCTCTTCGTACCGGTGGTGTCATCTGCTATCTCCATCTTTTTCATTGATTAATCTGCTGAATGTTATTTCAAGTCTGTCATTTCCAAACAACCGATGAATATCGGCTTCAAACTCTAAAGTCGAGTTTATACTATACTCCTCAAAATTCGTAAGCGCTCTTTTCGCATGAGCAAATGCCTCAGCTGCGTTCGGAGATTCAGAACTGTTTATATATTCGAACATGCTCTTTTCAAATTCACGTATTATAAATTCGTTTTTCTTTAATTGAATACCCTTCTTTGAGGGTGTTACGCGAATAACAAAAGTCTCAAAACCAATACTACGCAACTCTTCAAGCCATTTCAACTGTTGATTGGAAAGCGAATCCGATACTTTGACCTCAGCAAATCTGAATTTATCTCCATGTTTAAGCAGTAGATCGGGAGCGCCTCTTCTCTCTGTAGACCGGATAAGCCTTTTAAGAGCCTTAATGCTATTAGGGTTCAAGGATTGTAATAGAGTTGCCAACCCAGATTTTTTCCGGTTCGATTTCAGGTCTATGCTTGAAAAAGCATCTCGCCAAACTTTATACGAGGTTCGTAACCCTTCATATTCCTTTGTTTGAGAAAAATGAGCGATAACCGCATCTTCTACCTCGGCAAAATACTCACCTGCGACGTACCATTCCGACCAACCTTTGGCGGGATTGAGCTTCCGGTTAAGCGATATTTTCGTTACTTCGATCTCGGAAGAAATTTCAGTCATTTCCGATCCTACTCTATATCTTTTCGTATCATTGCATCAATCGCGGCTATGGTTCCCGGAGCGTTTCCTTCCGCCCGGTTATTTACTATGGCGTACGCTTTTTTCTTGAGATTTATTGCCTCTTTCGCCAAGTCCGTAACGTCCCTCCGCATCGTTTCCATCGGTTTTTTCACTTCATTATATGGAAAATAATTGTCCACCGCTTGTTTGTACGCAACTCCTAAAGGAGTAAGTATCCGCGCAACTATATGGTCGGCAGTGATACTGCCCTCGATTGCAAGCTGCTCACCGATGGAGGGCATCTGAGTCCAATGGTTGAACACATGAGCGACATTATGAGAAGAGAGCATCTGAAAATACTCAGGGGTCAGAAATTCCTTGTTCCGTACTTCTACGGCATATCGAAAGTCTGTCCGCAGTTGAGAAAGAAAATCGTTTAATTTTTCACTGAATGCCTCTCTCAGCCGATCCGAGGCATCATTACTATCAGACTGTACACTTTGCGGATATTGAGTCTGAAATTGAAATATAAAAGGACCCGTGTGTCCCTGAAAAGAACGTTCATAGGGCGGAAGTATGGCATCGTTGAAAAGATCAGCGTTCAGATAATCTTCATTGACCTCTCCCGCCAACTTCCCGTACCGTTTGTTCTTACTGTATTTAGGTATTGTCAATCGCTCCCACACCTTGCTGCAGCATTCAAACCCGTTCGGAAGCAATGAAGCATACCTGCTCAATATGTCGTCATTCGCCGGTCCATAAAATGTGTGATCGATCCCAACCGTACTAAAATAGGGATACTCCGCATACTCCTCGAGACAGGTCTTTTTAAAATTAGATTTGGTGTAAGGACGATTATAAACGGTTCCCACCCAACCTTCATACGTCCAGGTTGAGGTTCCGAATTTAATGTATTTCTTGTAATCGGATTCAGTCATTTAGTAACTATTTGTGGCAGTCATGGCTTGCCATGACGCCTAAATTATAATTCATTGGAGCGGTCAGGACAAGTCCTGACTGCCACTGAAAACTAACCCAAAACCTTTTTAGTCAGCTCGCCGAGTCCGGATGGATTTTCGGTTACGTGTATGCCCGCATCTCGTAGCACTTTCATCTTCTCTGCTGCAGTGCCTTTACCGCCTGCGATGATAGCGCCTGCGTGACCCATACGTTTTCCCGGAGGCGCTGTTTGTCCCGCTATGAATCCGATTACGGGTTTAGTCATCTCTGATTTTACATAATCGGCCGCTTCCTCTTCCGCACTTCCCCCGATCTCGCCTATCATAACTACCGCGTCCGTATCTTCGTCCGCTTCAAACAGTCTGAGCAAGTCTTTGAACGATGAACCGATTATCGGGTCTCCGCCGATACCGATACAAGTTGATTGTCCAAGCCCTTGTTTAGTGAGTTGATCTACCGCTTCATAGGTCAGCGTTCCGCTCCGGCTGATAACTCCAACCCGACCCGGTGTCGCGATGAATCCCGGCATGATACCTATCTTCGCTTCGCCCGGTGTGATTAGTCCGGGACAGTTAGGACCCACCAACCGTGTCGTTCCACCTTTCAGGTATTCGTTCACTTTCACCATATCAAGCGTAGGAATTCCTTCTGTAATACAGATAACAAGTTCAACTCCGGCGTTGGCAGATTCCATTATGGCATCAGCCGCAAACGGTGGCGGAACAAAAATTACGGAAGCGTTCGCTCCGGTATTCAGTACCGCTTCGGCAACGGTGTTAAACACGGGAATATTTTCAAAATTGTCGCCTCCCTTTCCGGGTGTCACTCCCGCAACGATAGTTGTGCCGTACTCAACCATTTGTTTTGTATGGAAAGAACCTTCGCTTCCCGTAATGCCCTGAACCAGAAGTTTGGTATTTTTATCTGCGAGAATACTCATCCATGCCCCTTATGCCTTTGCCAATTCTACGGCTTTTTGCGCGCCTTCACTGAAATCAGAAGCCACGTTAATATCAATCGAAGAATTCTCAAGAATTTCCCTGCCCTCTTTCGCGTTGGTACCCTCTAATCGCACAATTAGAGGCACATCGATCTTTACATTCTTTGCCGCTTCGACCACACCTTTTGCCACTACATCGCATCGAACTATCCCGCCGAATATATTTATCAAGACCGCCTTTATAGTTTTATCGCTCATAAGGATCTTAAAACCGTTTTCTACAGTCGTAACGTTAGCCGCACCGCCTACATCGAGGAAATTTGCCGGTTCGCCGCCCGATAATTTGATTATGTCCATCGTTGCCATGGCAAGTCCCGCTCCGTTCACCATACAGCCTATATTTCCGTCGAGTTTGATGTAGTTCAGATCGAATTTCGATGCCTCGACTTCGTACGGGTCTTCTTCCGTCAGATCACGCATATCCATGATATTTTTATGCTTATAGAGAGCATTGTCGTCAAAATTCATCTTCGCGTCAAGAGCGATAACCTTATCATCTGCCGTAATCACAAGCGGGTTAATTTCCACCAATGAACTGTCATTCGCTTCATACGCTTTAATAAGTTTAGAGAAAAACCGGGTCGCCTCCCTGAAAGCATCTCCTTTCAGACCCAATCCGAAAGCGAGTTTCCGCAGCTGAAACGGCTGAATGCCAACCGAAGGTTCAATATGTTCTTTCATGATCGCATCGGGATTTTCGGCGGCAACTTTTTCTATTTCCACGCCGCCTTCCTTGCTTGCCATCAAAACAAGCTGACCTGTCACCCGGTCGAGCACGATTCCGAAATATAGTTCCTGAGCGATGTCAATTCCTTCTTCGATTAGAACCTTTTGTACTTCCTTCCCTTCAGCTCCAGTTTGATGGGTGACAAGATTCATACCAAGGATATTCCCCGCATGCTCTTCGGCTTCATCCGCATTTGCGGCAAGCTTTACTCCGCCGCCTTTTCCTCTGCCGCCGGCGTGAATCTGCGCTTTTACGATAACCGTGCCGCCTAATTCTTCGGCTATCTTCCGTACCTCCTCTTTGGTCGAAGCAACGCCTCCCCGTGGTACGGGAACGCCATATTCTCTCAGTATTTCTTTCGCTTGGTATTCATGAATTTTCATAATGTTATACTCGTCCCGCTTTTGCCCTCAAGGGCGTTTGCTATATCATTAACAGAGCAGATGACCGCCTTTGCCCCGCCTTCTTCCAAAAAGTTCAGCGCCGCTTCTATTTTCGGCCCCATAGAGCCGGGAGGGAAATGCCCTACCTCTAAATATCTCTGCGCATCTTCCACCTTTAATTCGCTGAGAAGTTCCTGTCCCGGTGTATTAAAATTCAGATAGACTCCCTCGACGGCTGTTGCCATAAGCAGAGTTGAGGCTCCAATCTCCTTGCCGAGAATCGCCGAAGCAAAATCTTTATCAATTACAGCATCGACTCCTTCAAGTTTTCCCTCTTTATCTTTCCGGACGGGAAT
>SORT01000034.1 GCA_004402895.1 Fidelibacterota bacterium MT.SAG.3
ATTGATAAATCGTGATTATCAATTTCTCAATGATAATGCCGCTGGCACTTTCCTTTCAGGTAAGATCATTTTTTTCTATATGTGATTTAAATCACAAGGATTTAGATTAATAATAATTAAGTTTATATCCTGTAAAATATAATAAACCGAGGTAAATATGCGAAGGAAGCAAGTTAATATTTTAATACTTGCCATAACAATGTCACTGTTAATTATTGGTTGCGATAGCAGCTCCGATCCAGCTGAAACTACAGGAACGCTTACGGTTTCTATCACTGACGCTCCTGCGTCTTTTGAAGCTGTTAACATCAGATTCAGCGAAATCTCCGTTATTGCGTCGGGTGGTGAGCCTATAGTGGTAAGCGATTCGGTTCAAACTATAAATTTAATTGAATGGAGTAATGGGCTTTCTACACCGTTAGGAAATATTGAGTTAGAGGCTGGAACTTATAACCAAATTCGTCTCATAATAGATACTGCTTCGGTCATAATTGACGGCGTGGAATCGTCTGTAAAAGTTCCCAGCGGAGCTAAAACAGGATTAAAATTGACACACCAGTTTACTTTGGAAGCCGGCTCTACATACGATCTAATGATCGATTTTGACGCTTCGAGGTCGATCATACATACCGGTACGCCGGCAAATCCAAGTTATCTGCTTAAACCGACCATACGATTGGTATCTGTTGCTACGTCGGGTTCTATTTCGGGCACTGTTACAAATCCTGACAACAATCCTGTAGCGCTGGCGCTATCGGGTGTTGATACGGTATCCACTGTTTTCGTTGATACTATATCAGGCGAATTTCAACTTGCGTTCCTTGAAGCGGGGTTATATGATGTTGTGGTCGAAGATACAACCGGCGCCCGTTTTGATACAACAGGCGTTGAAGTTGTGCAGGGAGCAGATACTGATCTTGGGAGCATAGATTTAAATTAATAATTAGGATTTTGAGTAACAAAAGCAGCTTTTCACGGGTCGTCCTTCCCGTTAGTATTGGTCTGGAGTAAACGCAGATTCCGGGACTATCGCAAATTTTGACACCTTGAGCAATAGGTTATGTGATCACTCTGCCGCCGCTGTTAGCTGATTTTATAAATCCTGACTATTACGCTGTTTTCTCCAAATGAGGTAGTAAGCGGCACTGTTTATGATAACCACACCGGCTGCTAAGAAATACTGAGTCTCCCTCGTGAGTCCGGGAGGATAGATTATTGGAATCAGGTAATGGTCTATAAAACCGCCGCTATAGATTCCTGTTCCGGCTCTAACCCTCAATCCTATCTCTAACGGCGTCAGTGGACAGACCCAACCGAAAATACTGATAGCAGTGCCCCATAGAGCCGTCGGGATATGAAAATAGATCAGTTTTTTCCATTTCAACGCCATAAATCCGCCGAAAATCACAAAAAGTATAAAGGCAAAATGAATCAGCGCTATCAGATCGGCGAGAAATTTATAAGGCATGTGATTTCATGGGTATAGCATCTTATATGTATTGCTCTAAAAGCTATAAGCTTAACGTGAAACCTTCGAAAAAGCAAACAATAAAATGTCCGAGTAAAGGCTCATGTCAAAGAGGTTCCCTCGGAGCCCTGACCGCACTACCGTCATTCCGAATCTCGATTTATCGAGGTGTGGGAATCTCACGATTATCCATGACAATATTATACGAGATCGGCTTACGTCTGTCTTCGGTTGCCACGTCATTCGTCCAAATTATAAGTAACATCTCTCACAGTATGATATTAAGTTTTATTTAACTGAAGGGCAGGCATCAAACCTGCCCTTTACATTAAGTCATACTTCATCTAAAGACTATACCATATTGATAAATAGGCGTTATAGTGTGGTAATATGGTAGAGTAGCGCGTACGAGTTGAAAGGGCGAACAATTAAATGGAGAATTCTGATTACTCACACGCTGATCACCAAACGCCTGAAACAGTGGCGGTTATTACGTTCTGAGTTGGATTCTAGGAAACAGTATGAACAATTCCTGGAATTGGTGAAGTTGGATTTGGAGGAGAGAAAGCATCTTTTCTTCGGTCGTCCGGCGTTTTCGTATTGGTCGGAGTCGAACGGTTAAAAATTAAAAATCATTATGTTTAATTATACCTAAAGATGTTTGCGTGGGTATTTACTGTGACAATCAGAAAGTTCTATTAAGGATCAAATCGGTAAACATTTATCTTGCAGGGATTTCAGATAGAAAGTATATTTTCTTCGTATTATTATAATTATTTCATCCAAATAGGGAACGTCAAGCGTAAACAGAAATATCAGAGGGATTCGATAAAGAAGACCCTTTAATTATGAATAAATATAAATTATTTTTCGCTTTTGATCCTAAAGATACAGAGGAAATCAGGTTAGAAAAATTTGCTGCTTTCTTGGTATCTGCTTCCTGTACACTTGCGGGTGGTATTTGGACCGCAATGTATTATTTTATTTTTGGTTGGGGTTTGACCTCCCTTTTACCAGCCTCCTTCACTTTCATTGTTGGCGGGGCTCTTTTTATTTCTCATATAAGTAAGAACCATCGCTATCTAATTTACGCTCAAATCATTTGCATAACCTATATCCCTGCATTTATTCAATGGAGTATTGGCGGAGTGTTTGATTCGGGCTTTGTTCTGGTATGGGCATTTGTGGGTCCGATGATCGCACTGATGTTTTTTTCTATAAGGCAATCCATTTTTTTGGTTATTGCTATATATAGCAAATTTGGTAATTACAGTGCTTTTTAATGATTTTTTTGTGAGATATGGTCATGAGGTCACGGAACAAACAAAATTGTTTTTTTTCATTATGAACCTTGGTTTTGCCTCTACCGTAGTATTTTCCTTTGCTAGCTATTATGTTAATGCCGCTGTTAGAGAACAGAAAAAAGCCAATAAACTATTGGAATCTAATCTACAACAAGAAATAGTGTTGCGACAGAATGAAAAATTGGCAACACTGGGAAAGCTCAGCGCGGGAGTAGCCCATGAACTTAACAACCCCGCTGCTGCCACTCAACGCGGCGTTGAACAGTTACAAGATACCATCAAAAAATTAGAGCAAGCTGAGTTTAGGTTGGGGCAATTGAATCTTTCAACATCGCAACTTAAGGCTTTGGAACCACATACTCAACTGATCTATCAACAGGCTAAAGAACCAATTTATTTGGATCCGTTAACCAGTACTGATCGGGAATATGAAATAGAAAAGTGGCTAAAAGATAAGGGAGTGAACGATGCTTGGGAATTTGCCCCCAGCTTGGTTAGCATGGGCTTTAATAATCAAAAATTATCAGGATTAGCCGAAATCTTCACGGACGAGAAGTTTCCTATTATTGTTGCCTTGCTTAGTAATATGTACACTTCCCATAATTTGCTTGAAGAGATTGGAAAGGGCACAGGTCGAATTATTGAAATTGTAAAAGCTCTAAAGTCATACTCTTATCTTGACCAGGCTCCAATACAATCCGTTGATGTTCACGAGGGCTTGAATGATACATTGGTTATACTGCGTAGTAAGCTTAAAGCCGGAGTTCAAGTGCGGCGTGAATATGCCAAAGATCTGCCCCGCATTGAAGCTTTTGGAAGCGAACTTAATCAGGTTTGGACAAATATTATTGATAATGCCGTGGATGCAATGGAGGGACAAGGCGAAATTATCTTAAAAACCTACAGAAAGGACCCTTGGGTAATCATAGAAATTAAGGATACGGGACCAGGAATTCCTGAAGAGATTCAATCAAAAATCTTTGATCCTTTTTTTACTACCAAATCACCAGGCGAAGGTACAGGCCTGGGGCTAAATATTAGCCACAACATTATTGTACAAAAGCATAAGGGCGAGATTGCAGTTTACTCAAGGCCAGGGGAGACTTGTTTTGAAGTTAAACTCCCACTCAATTTTGAAGATTCGCAAATTGAAGCGTAATTTTATTGATCAAATAACCTAATATCGAGGCGATGAGTTTTATGGCTTATCCAATTATTCTAACTGTTGATGACGAAATTGAAGTATCCCACGCTATTGAGCGTGATTTAAGGCAACATTATCATAATGACTACCGCATAATAACAGCAAATTCTGGTTCTCAAGCGGTAGAAGTCGTTCAACAGCTTAAGCAACGTAACGATCAGATCGCACTATTTCTGGTTGACCAGCGAATGCCGGGTATGGAGGGGACAGAGTTTCTGGCTGAAGCGATGAAACTTTACCCCGATGCCCGCAAAGTACTCCTTACCGCTTATGCCGATACTCAGGCGGCGATTACTGCGATCAACACAATAGAACTTGATTACTACATTATGAAGCCTTGGAGTCCACCTGAAGAAAATCTTTTCCCAATCTTAGATGATCTCCTGAGTGATTGGCTGGCAACGGCTCAGATACCATTTGATGGTATTCGGGTAGCCGGCACGCAGTGGTCAGCGAGTTCTCACAAGATTAAAGACTTCCTGGCTCGTAGTCAAGTACCTTATCAATGGTTAGATATAGAAAAAGACTCTGAATCTATGGCGCTAGTGGAGGCAACCAACAAAGAACAGCATCGATTGCCCGTCATCTTTTTTCCCGATGGAAGGAAGTTAATAGATCCCGATATTACTACATTAGCTGAATATATTGGATTACAGACCCAAGCAACCCAGCCATTTTATGATCTGATTATTGTTGGGGCCGGACCTGCTGGATTAGCCGGTGCTGTCTATGGTGCTTCTGAAGGATTACGTACGCTCCTGATTGATCAAGAAGCGACGGGTGGACAGGCAGGTACCAGCTCAAAGATTGAGAACTACTTGGGTTTTCCAAAGGGTTTGAGTGGTGCCGATCTGGCTCGACGGGCCACAGCCCAAGCTACACGTTTGGGAGCCGAGATATTGACTGCACAAAAGGTAACGCAGATACGTGTAGACGATCCTTATCGCTTTGTTAATTTAGAAGACGGAACTGAATTGAGTTGTCACGCAATCATCATCGCTACCGGTGTATCATTACGCACTCTTGATGTGCCCGGCATCGAGGCAGTCACTGGAGCCGGGGTCTATTACGGCGCAGCGTTTACCGAGGCAGCGTATTACAAAGGTAAGCATATGTTTACTGTGGGCGGAGCCAACTCGGCTGGTCAAGGAGCAATGTTTTTCTCTCGTTACGCCAGCAAAGTGACCATGTTAGTTCGCGGCAGCACCTTGAAAAAGGGTATGTCGCAATATCTAGTCGACCAAATAAACGATACAGAGAATATTGAGGTACGCTTGCAGACGAGTGTAGCCGAAGTGATAGGCACAAAACAGCTTGAAGCGTTAGTTCTCAAGAACAATGAGACTGGCAAAACCGAAACAATACCCGCCGCCGCACTTTTTAGTTTTATTGGAGCCAAGCCACATACAGATTTTATAGCAAATGTTGTGGAACGAAACCAGACCGGCTTTATTCTGACTGGGCATGATTTAATCCGAAATGGTCGCCGGCCAAAAAAATGGCGGCTAAAACGTGACCCATTCTTGCTGGAGACCAGTGTGCCTGGCATCTTTGCTGCGGGTGACGTTAGGCAGGAGGCAATCCGACGGGTGGCTTCGGCAGTGGGAGAAGGCTCAAACGCTGTAAGTTTTGTTCATCAATATTTAAAAACTGTTTAAGTTAGTTATTTTCACGTACCTGTATCGTCACACCGTTTTGAGTATAACTGGATTAAATTATAGAGTAAAATCAATTGAAGGCAGTCAAAACCTGCCACATTATATAATGTAGTACATTATATAAAGGATATATTAGCCTGATATATAGGCGTTCAGTGTAGCAATATAGTGAAGTAGCGCGTACGGGTTGAAAGGGCGAACAATTAAATGGCGAATTCTGATAACTCACACGCTGATCACCAAACGCCTGAAACAGTGGCGGTTATTACGTTATGAGTTGGATTCTAGGGAGCAGTATGAACAGTTTCTGGAATTGGTGAAAGTGGATTTGGAGCAAAGAAAGCAGTATTTCTTCGGTCGTCCGGCGTTTTTGTATTGGTTGGGGCGTGGACTGGTAATAGAAAGATAACTATCTATTATTTTTAGACTATTGTCACACAGACTAATATATTGACAATATCATTGCCAACGCCGTACCTATTGAAATACCGGAACTTGCCGCAAAATTTCTCCTATTATTCAATTAATTCCTCACTCCAAATTACCTGCATTTGTTGTATTTATGATCGTTCCTATGCTCCCGACCGCCCATCCGGTTGTACCGCTAACTAAATAAACCGATAATAAGTTTGCGCTTGTTGTTGTCAGCTGTGAGGTCCATGTAGCTCCGCCATCTAAAGTGTTTAGGATAGTAGCTCCATTTCCACTTATCCAACCTGTTATATCATCGACAAAATGAACTGAAAATAATGAGTTGGAAGTGCCACTTGTTTGTGGTTCCCATGTTGATCCGCCATTCGAAGTTTTAAGAATTATCCCTTCGTTTCCGACTGCCCAACCTAGCTCAGAGTTTCTAAAATATACAGATTTTAGCTCCCTGGCGATCCCACTCGTTTGGTCATTCCACAAAGCCCCGCCATTTGAAGTAGTAAGGATGGTACCTGCGTCTCCCACCGCCCAACCGGTTGAATCATTTGCGAAATAGACTGATTTTAAAAACGTATTGATATCTGTTGATTGAGATTCCCATGTAATCCCTCTATCAGTAGTTTTTAGGATGATTCCTTCCTCTCCAACTATCCAACCTGTAGAATCGTTTATAAAATGAATAGCATACAAAGGTTTTGTTGCTATCGAGCTAAGGTTCCATGTTTCTCCCGCATCGGTAGTGTTTAGAAAAGTCCCTAAGGAACTAAAGCCTGTTACCCAACCGGTTGCGTCGTCAGTGAATTGGATTGAATTTAGGGAGCCTGTTGTTCCACTAATCTGAGTATCCCAGGTGGCACCACCGTCTACAGTATTGAGAATTACTCCACTGCTACCGATAGCCCAACCCGTTGTGGAATTGATAAAATAGACCGACTTTAATTGGCTAGTTGTTCCACTTGTCTGAGTAGTCCAGCCCGGTTGAGGTTCAACGGTCGCGCTATAAGAGATAGTTGAGGAAAAATTATTGGTGTTATCAGTTTCATCTGATTCAGTCACTTGGTCCAGATGGTCATAATACATGCCGATATAATATGTTCCGTCGGATAGGTTCGGTATATCATCCAGATCTACTGACAAAGCGAGTGTTGCGTTAGAGCCAATTGCTATTCCGGGGTGACTAACCGTGCCAATTAATTTATCTGTCGTGAAAATATCTGTATCAGTCGATAGATAAAAGCCTACCTCAAAATTTCCCGAACCGGCATCTCCATTATTTGTGATACCGATAGTGATATCAAGTGTATGAGATGTGTCATTATAATTGTAAGTATTCTGAAAACTATCGTCAGTGGTAATATTTGGTTCTGTGGAGGTATTAGAAACATCGTCCTCCCCACATCCGATAATTATTAAAATTGCAAAGATACAAGTAACTACTAACGGCAAAAGTTTTATATAATTCTCTTCTAAATTAAGATTATTCTGTTGTCAAATATAATGTAAAATTAAATCTTCAAATAAACAAGTCGAATAGACATCTTAAAAATAATTCCCCTTTATAGTTGTTTTGAGAAGCAGTGCAATGATAATTTATCAGATCTGCAAAAGTAAATATTCTGTAGCTATTTCTGTAGCTAAACACGGTAGACTATCGGCTACAACCGTTGAAAACAGTAGAGCATCAAAATCAGATGAAATCGTTGTCAATACTACTTGAAACGCTTGTATATTAAGTCTTAAAGAAGAAAAAAAAGTGTAGCGCGTACGGGTTGAAAGGGCGAACAATTAAATGGCGGATTCTGATAACTCACACGCTGATCACCAAACGCTTGAAACAGTGGCGGTTATTACGTTCTGAGTTGGATTCGAGGGAGCAGCACGAGCAGTTTCTGAATTTAGTGAAGGCGGATTTAGAGGAGCGAAAACAGTTTTTCTTCGGTCGTCCTGCATATTTGTATTGGTTATAAGAGAAAGGTAATATGTAATATTGGGACTTATTATTCAGATTAATATAACGTCTTTTGTAAACCCTGGTAGGGATAATATTTTCTTAATAGTCCAAAATCTTGACAATAATGATAATCTTTATAGTTTAATAGATATACATTTTGACTATCGCTACCAGTGTGTTATCCAATTGATATTATACGGTGGAGCTAATAATGGTTAAGTCTATTTGATAAAAGAATTTATAGTAATATCATTATTTATATAACTGTGAATAAATATTTCAAGAAATTGAGGAGTCAGTAATGTCAATAATAGAGATATTTTTGAATCCAGAGGTAATTTGGTTTATAATAGGTTTAGCATTATTAATTTCGGAATTTATCTTGCCAGGAGTTGTCATCATATTTTTCGGGATTGGAGCTTGGGTTACTACAATTTTTATTTTAATATTTGGTATCAGCCTTAACTATCAATTAGTAGTGTTTATTAGTACTTCGCTTTTGTCACTTGCTCTATTACGTAAATTTATTAAAACACTAATTTACAACAGAAAAGGAAGTGATCTCGAATCGATTTTAGAAGAATTCATTGGAAAGACAGCGGTAGTGCAGTCGGAAATAAAGCTGGGATCACAAGGGAAAATCGAATTTAAAGGCTCTAATTGGGAAGCTGTATCTGATCAAGAGATAAAAAAGGGAGAAGTAGTTAAAATTATTAGTAAAGATAGTATAGTTATGAAAGTCGAACGGATAAAAATTAAAAAACCGGAGGAAAAATAATGAACTCTACTATAAGTCCCAGTACGGTAATGCTATTTGGTATTGCGATATTTATAATTATCACCCTAGTTAAAGCATTACGGATAGTTCCACAACGAAAAGCATACATTATTGAAAGATTAGGAAAATATAGCGGTACACTTACTGCTGGTTTCCACCTTTTAGTCCCGTTCTTCGATAAGGTTGCATATATACATACCTTAAAAGAAGAGGCTATAGATGTTGCATCTCAGTCTTGCATTACAAAAGATAACATAGCCGTAGAGGTTGATGGTATACTTTATCTACAAATTATTGATCCGAAAAAAGCTTCATATGGAATTGATAATTATAAGTATGCTTCGATTCAATTAGCGCAGACTACAATGAGAAGCGTCATGGGAAAATTAGATTTGGATAAAACTTTTGAAGAAAGAGAAATAGTAAATGCTGAAATAGTTGCGGCGGTGGACTTAGCAAGTGATCCTTGGGGGGTCAAGGTGACAAGATATGAAGTCAAGAATATAACTCCTCCCCAAAGCATCAAAGATGCAATGGAAAAACAGATGCGAGCCGAGCGGGAAAAAAGAGCAACGATTGCTGAATCAGAGGGCCAGAAACAAGCCAAAATAAATATAGCAGCAGGAGAAAAAGCAGAAATGATTGCTGTCTCTGAAGGTGAAAAGCAAAAGAGAATCAATGAAGCAGAAGGTAAAGCTGCCGAAATTGAACGTGTTGCTACTGCAACTGCAATAGGAATTAGAGAGATAGCTTCAGCCATAAACGAAGAAGGAGGAACCGATGCAGTTAACTTGCGCATAGCCGAGCAATATTTACATGAATTTGGTAAATTGGCCTCTGAAAATAATACTCTAATAATACCTACGGATCTAACGGATATTTCAAGCATTATTGCTACTGCAACTTCTGTTTTTAAGAATACGAAAAAACAAGTATCAGAAAGGAAGACCAAGTAGAATAACTGGCTACTTAATTAAAGGATGTTTTAAGTTTCACAACAAGTAATGGATAACATAGATTAGTAATAATCTATATGGATGAAGAAAGTAAATTATTCATCTTAGTTAACTGAATAAGTAGCGCGTAGGGGAGTCGAACCCCTATTACCGGCGTGAGAGGCCAGCGTCCTAAACCATTAGACGAACGCGCCAAATAGCGAAAATCAATCTAAATTTACTCTCGAAAAAAAGCAAGAGAATTGTCCTTTAAATTGAACTTTTAAATCGCATGTCTCTTTTCTATATTAAAATAATGAAATTTTGTAACCTATGAGCGAGAGAGTAAACAAAAAAATTATTCAAATTATCCGGGTAGTAGGGAAGAGCCTGCTTTTCTATTTAGTAGCTCCATTGGTAACGCTGCTTCTGATAGAGCTGCTGTTGCGTTTTGGCGGTTACGGTGATGAGGACGAATTATTCACTCGGAGTAAGACACATCCGAGCAGTTATAGTATCAAGGCGGATTACATAAAAAAATATTTTCCGTTTAGCGAGGTCGAGCCTGATCTTTCCAACGATACGTTTCTTATCGAGAAACCGGCTAACGGGATTCGTGTATTCGTGTTGGGTGAAAATGCGGCAGCGGGATTTCCATGGCTGCCGAATGGAAGGATCGCGCTGATCATGAGCCAGATCTTGCAGGAAACCTTCTCTGAAAACAGGATAGAGGTTATCGACCTTTCCATTCCGGGTATAAACTCTCACGGTATGCTGAATCTGATGAGCAGAGTTGTAAAGTATGAACCTGACGCGGTGGTCATCTATCCAGGGCATAACGAATTCTACGGGGCGCTCGGTCCTGTTTCGGTAGATAACGTAGGAACGAACCGCGAGCAGATTAAACTCTACCTGCGGTTGCAGAGATACAAACTTTTCCAGCTTCTGAAACCGTTGTTTATCGGGTCATCCGGAGACACTACCGGGTCAAGAAACAAAACAGAATCATTGATCGAAACGATCGCAAAAAAAGTGGAAGTGAAGCCGGAAGGGGAGCTTTACGAAAAAGTTCTTGAAAACTACAAAAGTAATTTAAGGGAGATGCTCGAAATTGCCAATGCGGCAGGGATCATCTTTGTTGGCGGAATTCCGGTAAGTAATTTTTCGGGTAAAGCGCCGTTCAAGACATGTTATGAAAATATAACCGACATAGTGAAATGGCGGGACGAAGTTGAGAAAGGTAAGGCATTCTTATTTGAAGAGCGTTATGAAGACGCGCTTCTCTATTTTTCGGAAGCGGGCGAGCGATATGGAGTCAACTCGGAACTTCAGTACTACAGCGGACTGGCTTTGCAGGGAGTCGGCAAACGTCCGAAAGCGCGTGAGCAGTTCCGCAAGGCAGTCGACAACGATTGCATGCCGTTTAGAGCGGCTACGGAATTCAACAGGGAGATGGCGGCAATGTTTCGCAGTCATGGTCAACCATTCGTAAGCGTGGGTTTGCACTTTGACACTACCTCTGTTGGAAAGGCAAGAGGGGACGAGCATTTCGTTGACGCGGTACATTTCACTCTCAAAGGAGCGGTCATACTTGCGGAACGGATCACATCGGAACTCATAGTTCGATTCGGAGGGATCAGGCGACCAAAACCTTCATCTGAGGACATCGATAAAATGATAGTGCGGGCGGGTATGACTCAGATAGACTATGCGATAGCGGAACTGCGGATCACCGACCTGCGAGCGCGATGGCCATACAAAGAAAGAGAACGGACGGTACCGTCATTCAGTACATTCAGGAGTGAGCATGTAGAGGAACTCGCTTTGGATGTGAAAGAGGGCATACTTAGTTGGGAAGAAGCGCATAAAATTTATGCGGATTCATTATATGATCTGGATGAGTTCGGAAATGCGGAAGGTGATTACAGAGCGTTGGTAGTGGCGAATGTAAGCGACGTTGTGCCGTATCTGCGACTCGCGGAACTGCTTCTGCATAAGGGATATCTCGATGAAGCGTACGAGCTCTTAGAACGCTCGACGAGAATAAGCACTTCATTATTCGCTTTGAAATGGATGGGCTCCATTCTTTTGGGAAACGGACTTCCCGTCGATGCGATCAGCTATTTGGCAAAAGCGAATAAAATGGAACCTTCGGACAAAGAAGTGCTGTATAACATAACGGTCGCACGAATAGATACAGACAATATCGAAGAGGCGAAGGAATCGTTCAAGGAACTCTACCAGTTAGACAGAGAATATCCCGGTATTTTTAGTCTTGCAGAACGGATTAGGAGTCTCTCAGATGAATAATTTGTTGGAAATTATAAAGGCAATTTCTATATTATCGGCACGCGCCCGTGGCTCAATTGGATAGAGTGCGTGGCTACGGACCACGAGGTTGGAGGTTCGAGTCCTCCCGGGCGTACTAATTCTATTCTACGAGATAACCAATTTAAGACTCAGTTATATCTATAAAAAATCGGAACGAAATGAATATAATTGAAAAACATCAAAAGTGGATGTTGCATGCCATTCGAGAGGCGGAATTAGCGCTCGATGAAGGGGAGGTGCCCGTAGGCGCTGTTATCGTTAAAGATAATAAGATAATTGCTCGGGGACACAACAAGAGGGAAGCGCTTAACGACCCAACGGCTCATGCCGAAATTCTTGCGATAACTTCTGCTGCTAATCATCTCGAGGATTGGCGGCTGAAAGGATGCACACTGTACGTAACTCTCGAACCCTGTCCGATGTGCGCCGGAGCTTCTGTTAATTCCAAACTCGAACAGATAGTGTTCGGAGCGAGGGATGCTGACGTAGGCGCGTGCGGCACGGTACACGATATCGCAGGGGGGGAAAATCCGATCCATAAAATAAGCGTGCTTCAAGGTATTCTTGAACATGACAGCAAGCTGCTGCTGACAAAGTTTTTTAACTCTATCCGAAAAGAGAAAAACCCCGATTCTGAATAACATACGTATCACACTGATTAAACTTGCCTTGTATGCAGAAATGTTTTGCAGAAGAACGAGTCTTATAATTCCCCTGGAACAAGCCCCCAACTCGTACAAAAAAGAGGTATTATCTATTTAGTGTTTGATAGAATTCACTAAATTGTTTATCTTATTTTCCTTAGGAGAGGTGGCAGAGCCTGGCTGAATGCGCGCGATTCGAAATCGTGTTTACCGCAAGGTAACGGGGGTTCGAATCCCTCCCTCTCCGCAATAGTACCTCTCGAACGGGTTAGAGATGAATTCTATTTGGTATAGCTTCTCGTTTTATAGATAACCAATAAAAAGATAACATTAACAATTGATGGAATAAGAATTTGTGGAATTCCTAATTGTTCCCTTACGGTAAAATACGCAACTACGCCATTGAGAATAAAGACTGCAATGTAAGTAAGCGCAAATGATACCCCCCAGGATTTTCTATTCCATAAAGCAAATAGAAAAGTGAGCGGCGCCATTACGTCCAGAAGCAGTACAATGAGACTGGCATAGGATCCATACAAATACATTCCAAAAAAGGGTAACCCTGATTCAGATCTTTCAGAGATGGCAAAGACCGATCCGATAGCCCAGAGTACGAACACTACAAAGAGTATTTTTAGCGATAATGGTATTGGTTTCCAACCTTTTTCTGTTCTGTTATTTTCATTCATTTTTTATTCCATTCATTATTGAACCAGTCCCACTGTTTATTCTCATCTTCTCTATTAAGAAATTTTGATATTCCTGAGCGAAATATATAAACTGGTTGAGCTGAATTCAATTAAATTTAGTTTGAATTCTTTTATAATAGAAAAAAAGCTTGACATCTGAGACGACTGGTCATATATTGAATCATGGACAGAGAAGAAAAGAAACTCGATATAATAGCCAAAAGCGGTGACATAATGTATCTCAAAGGTTACAACGCCACCGGTGTACAGGAAATAGCTGATGCAGCGGGGATTCCTAAAGGCTCATTTTACAACTATTTCGAGAATAAAGAGCAATTTGCCATTGAGCTTATGAATTGTTACTGTCAACAAGGGTGCGAACAGATGGCCAACATTTTTGATATGAAAGAACTTACTCCGCTTGCTCGTATATCTCTCATGTTTGACACTATGATAGAGCACTTCACTCGGGATGAAAAATTCACTAAAGGCTCATTTATAGGCAATATAAGCCAAGAAATGGGTGATATGAGTGAATTGATAAGTAAATCCGCGGAAGATAATTATCGTGAAATTGTCGCTCATATAAAAGGAGTATTGCAAGAGGCAAAAGATGAGGGAGAGATCAGGGAATCTCTCGATCTTGATAAAATGGCTAATTTTATGCTTAACAGCAAGGAGGGAGCGATGGTTCGCATGAAGGCGAGCAAAGATTCCGCACCTCTGAGGGTATTTAAAGACATGATAATGGAGTTATTGACGAAGTGATCTTCGTTATTTTATCAGTGATAAACTTAAGATGACTGGTCATCTAAATATGCAGTTTTTATACACTTACATAATGATTAAGGAGAATGAGAAAAATGGTTAGTAAAAATAATATGACCAAGTTTGAACAAAAGGTCGTTTCATACGCCAATTGGGTGATTAAATATCGGTGGGTGGCTATAATAACAACACTCATCGTTGTTGCAATTGCCGGGAGTGGAGCACGATTCATACAATTCGATAATGACTACCGAATATTCTTCGGTGAGGATAATCCTCAACTCTTAGCATTCGATAAGCTTCAGGATGTCTATACCAAAAATGACAATGTTCTCATAGTATTAGAGCCGAAGGATGGCGATGTATTTACGAACGAGACTCTTGCTGCTGTGGAGGAGTTGACAGAGAAAGCTTGGTTGATCCCTTTTGCCCTTAGAGTCGATGGTTTATCGAATTTTCAACATACGTATGCTAACGAAGATGAGCTCATAGTAGAAGATCTCTATTCCGGAGCTATGTCGATGTCCAAAGAGGAATTGGAACGGGCGCGTCAAATTGCTCTGAGTGAGACTCGATTATTAGATGTCATTATACCTCCCAATACGGCTGTAACAGGAGTGAATGTAACTCTTCAGCTGCCGGGGAAAGATATTGCCGAGACGTTTATTGTTGCGGACTATGTAAGAGAACTTGCAAAAGAAATAGAGGCCTCATATCCGAATATAAAAACACATCTGACCGGATTGGTCATGCTTAATCATGCGTTTGGAGAGGCTTCTCAGAACGACATGAGTTCGATCATACCGATGATGTTCTTGGTCATTTTGATCGTAATGGCGTTTCTCCTTCGCTCCGTTAGCGGAACTTTTTCTTCTTTATTGATCATAATGTTTTCCGTTGCCACGGCTATGGGGTTAATGGGATGGCTTGGAATTAAATTAACGGGACCCTCTTCTTCAGCGCCCACTATGATTATGACCCTTGCTGTAGCGGACAGTATTCATCTTCTTATTACAATAATAGGACAGATGCGCAGCGGATCCACGAAGCATGAAGCGATAGTTGAAAGCCTCAGGATAAATATGATGCCTGTATTTTTAACGACTTTGACTACCGCAATCGGTTTCCTGAGTATGAATTTCAGCGATGTTCCTCCGTTTCACGATCTTGGAAATATCACAACAATGGGCGTAATAGCCGCATTTGTTTATTCGGTGTTCTTCCTGCCTGCCATTATATCGGTACTTCCGATGCGGGTAAAGCAGAAGTCGAAGGAGGGTTCAACGACCTTCATGGCACGTTTTGCGGATTTTGTTATTATCCGTAAAAAAGGATTGCTTTGGGGTTCTGTGCTCGTCGTTATTGCTATAGGGTCTTTTGTTCCTAAGAATGAACTGAACGATCAATTCGTAAATTACTTCGATAAGAGTATGGTATTCCGTCAGGATACGGATTTTGTGATGGAGAATCTTACGGGAATTTACACTATCGAACATTCTCTTAGCGCAGGTGAGAGCGGCGGAATCAGCAATCCGGCATACCTCAATAAACTCGAAGAATTTGCCGGTTGGTACCTGGAGCAACCCGGTGTAATCCATGTTAACCGTCTAAGCGAGACATTGAAACAATTGAACAAGAATATGCATGGTGATGATCAGGCATATTATACTATTCCCGATAATAGGAATCTCGCTGCTCAATATCTACTCCTTTATGAGTTATCGCTCCCGTATGGACTTGATTTGAACAACAGTCTGAATGTGGACAAATCCGCAACGCGCTTCACGGTAACTTTAGACAACATCAGCACAGTTGAAATAAGGGCATTAGGGCAGAACGCTGAAGAGTGGTTAAGAGAAAATGCGCCTGACTATATGTATGGCGAGGCTACAGGTCCTATGATGATGTTCGCTTTTATTTCACAGCGGAATGTTAACAGTATGCTGATCGGCACGACGATAGCGATATTTGTGATTGCGATTGTACTGATGTTTGCGATGAGGAGTTTTAAATACGGAACTATAAGTCTAATTCCGAATTTAGTCCCCGCGATATTAGGTTTCGGTGTTTGGGGAATATTCGTGGGGCAGATAGGATTAGGATTGTCAATAGTCACAGGCATGACATTGGGTATTGTGGTCGATGATACGGTCCACTTTATGAGTAAGTATTTGAGGGCAAAGCGCGAAAAAGGGCTTAATTCCGAAGATGCTGTAAGGAAAGTGCCAGCGGCATTATCATTGAGAAATTGATAATCACGATTTATCAAT
>SORT01000035.1 GCA_004402895.1 Fidelibacterota bacterium MT.SAG.3
TCGCTTCGAGACGCAAAAGCGATCTACTTATCAGTGAGGGCAGGATTTCTGTTAATGGAAAGATAGTCAACGAGTTAGGCGTAAAGATCGATGAAACTTCGGATGTGATAGCGCTTGACGGTAAATCTGTATCGTATGATCAATCTGAGGAAAAAAAATACTATCTGCTGAACAAACCTCACCGCACCCTCACTTCCGTTTCTGACGACAGAGACAGAGTTACCGTTATGGACTACCTTAACAACCCAAAAGGATTACATCCTGTCGGGAGGCTTGATTACAACACTACAGGAGTTCTGCTCATCACAAATGACGGGGAGTTGACAAATAAACTCATTCACCCTTCCCATGGGGTGGAGAGAGTATATGTAGTCCGGCTGAATCGTCCCATAGTTAC
Organism: Fidelibacterota bacterium MT.SAG.3; assembly: GCA_004402895.1. Classification (GTDB taxonomy): domain Bacteria; phylum Fidelibacterota; class SORT01; order SORT01; family SORT01; genus SORT01. Next base: position 398 of record SORT01000035.1, read on the forward strand.
CGATGATTTGAAGAAGCTAAAACACGGCATTATTCTTGAGGATGGACCCGTGAACCTGCTGAGGTTTAAACAGACAGGCAGAAGGGAGATCACGTTGGCGATTGCCGAGGGGAGAAACAGAGAGATCAAGCGGTTATTTGAAAAAATAGGATTAAAAGTCGTTAGGCTCCACAGACAAAGCTTTGCCGGTATCACAGACAAGGGATTACTAAAAGGCGAGTTCAGGAAATTAAAGAAAAGGGAAATTTCAGCTTTGAAGGGTGGTAAGAATTGGACATAAAAGGGAAAACAGTCTTGGTTCTCGGAGGATGGGGACTTGTCGGTCAAGCCATTTGCAGAAGGCTGATACCGGAGATACCCGGAAAGATCGTCATAACATCCCTTCACAAACGGGATGCAGATTCGATGGCTGAATGGTTGAAGCAAGAGGTCAAAGGGTCAGATATAGAGATCGGCAGCGATTGGGGCGATATGTTTGTGCGTAAAGAGTTAATGGAAACACCCAGGAACGAGCTGCTGAAAGATGCGGACACCCGGAAAATTCTTGTTGATGATATGCTCTCGAAATGGACGTTGAATCATTGGAAAAATCGGCGCTTTATTATCTAATAGGTAAACACAAACCCGATTGTGTGATAGATTTTGTAAACACCGCGACAGCCATAGCCTATCAGAATGTTTACGCAAACGTTTCTAAAATTCGGGAATTGGTAGTCGCAGTAAAAGAAGAAAAAGCCGATAATTCTGAACTCATAGAGCAAGTCGAAATGACAATGGCAACCTTAAATATGCCACAACTCATAAAACACATTCAACTGCTTTACGAGTCGTTGAAAGCACATAAGGTTAAATTGTACCTTAAGATAGGTACCACCGGTACAGGCGGGATGGGCTATAATATTCCGTACACTCATAGTGAGGAAAAACCTTCAAAGATGCTATTGACCAAGTCAGCCATAGCGGGAGCTCATTCTATATTACTCTTTCTGATGGGAAGAACGCCCGGATCATCGATCGTAAAAGAGGTAAAACCGGCTACCGCCATCGCCTGGAAGGAAATTGGAGAAGGGAAGATCAGACGAGGTGTGGATTTTATCAAGCTGTTCGATTCGGATCCGGAGTCTGTGGCGAAAATAGACAGTTCAAAATCGATATTTGAACAAGGAAAATGGACCGAATTAAAGGACGAATATCTTGAAAGCGTTTATATAGACGCCGGAGAGAACGGTTATTTTTCTTTGGGAGAATTTGAAGCTATAACAACGCTTGGGCAAATGGAATTTATTACACCGGAAGAGATCGCCGCGATAGTAGTGCAGGAGATACAGGGTATCAATACCGGCAAGGATGTCGTGTCCGCTCTTGACGCTTCCATTCTGTCTCCAACATATCGGGCAGGAACGATGCGGGATATAGCTTTAAGTGAGATGCGGGAGTTGGAATCGAAGTCCGAACGGGCAAGTATCGCGTTTGAAAATCTTGGTCCTCCGAGAATATCGAAGTTACTTTATGAAGCATATATGCTAAAAAGAATTGCCGGAGATCTGATTTCCATCGCTGAATCTGATCCGGAAGACCTATCTGAAAAGATAGAAGAACTTATCAGGAGCGATAAGTGGATCCGTTCCACTATAGTATCGATCGGGTTGCCGATACTGATGCGAGATGGCAGATCAATTTTACGGGGACCGGAGATTAAAACTCCAGCACCCGGGGAAAAATTAGAGTTTCCCCTATCGGACGATAAATTGGACAGTTGGTGTGAAAGAGGTTGGATAGACCTCCGGGAAAAGAATATGAAGAGATGGGTGGAGAGGGCGAATAAGATCCTATCAGAGATCAGATCGCTAAATTCATTAGATTCTTCGTCACATTTTGAACGACCGAAGCGGTTTTGGATGGGAGAGGGTGAATTTTCAATCGGAAAGATGGTCGGTTGGATATTTGAGAGAGAAGAGAGCGGTTCAAGAATGAAGTAATAACTCTGAGTAGGTCTATACCTTCAAATTCGTGGGTATTATGATCTCGAAGGTAGTGCCTTTGTTCAGTTTGCTCTTAACCCTTATCTCGCCATTATGTTCCTGCATGATTTTATAGCAGATAGATAAACCTAATCCGGTACCGACACCAACACCTTTAGTTGTATAGCCCGGATCAAATATTTTTTCAAGTTTATCTTTTGGTATTCCTATACCGGTGTCGGCAAACTTGATATGAATGTTGTTCCCGATCAGGCGGCTCGATATGGTAAGCGTTCCTTTGGCCGGCATCGCTTGAATCGAGTTGATGATCATGTTTAGATAGAGCTGATTCAGCTTTGCGGGATAACATCTGATTTTGGGAACGTCGCCAAACTTCTTCACTACTCTGATCCTATTGCCCATTTCGTGGCGGCTTAACATCAATGCCTGTATGATTCCCTCATGAATATCAGCCTTTTGGAGATCGGCTTCATCCAACCGCGCGAAACTTTTAAGCTGTTTTACGATCAGCCCTACTTTTTCCGTGCCAATGTCAATTACTTCGTTTGCATCGTCTATGATTTGAAATATCCTTTTGGCTTCTTTCGCGACATCAGTATCGTTTACCACGAGTTTTGAGAATTCAGTTTTAAGCTTTTCCATGGCTCGCATTGAAGTGTTATGCATACTTCTAACAGCGCCGATCGGATTATTTATTTCGTGCGCTACTCCGGCTACGAGCATTCCCAGCGATGCCATTTTCTCCGATTGGACGAGTTGAGTCTGAGCCTCTTTAATTTCAATATTTGCCAATGCTAATTTATCGAGCGCTGCCTTATACTCAGAGATATCATAAAGCGCTCCCACGATCGCGCTTTCACTTCCTATTCGGGTAATGACCAACGAAAAGATCATCCAGATAGGTTCGCCTGTAGAAGTAATTACCTGTGTTTCAAAGTTTTTTAGAAAACCATCTTTTTTTAAGGCTGTTAATACTATTTCCCTATCTTCCGGTGTATAATAGAAATCAGGCGCTACCTTGCCAACCAAGTCCTCCACTTTATATCCAAGCAGATCAGCTAAGGGTTTATTAGCAAATAATATCTTGTCGTCGTAAACACGGCTGATTACAAACGGAAGAGGTGAAACTTCAATGATTGCATGAACTTGCTCATCAGATTCCTTTTCCTTAGTGATGTCGGTGTATGCCCAAACTCGTCCTACAATTTTATCGTTTCTATCGTGTACAATAGAAGAATAAAGTGAAAGATACCGGTGAACAGGTTTTAGTACTTCAAGCGCATCGCGAAACATTGCAGCATGGTCAACATGTACCGAATGATCCTTCTCAGATTTGAGAAAAGATCTGACTTTTTCATTAAATAGTTTTGGAAAAGCAAATTTCAGTCTGATCTTTTTATTGAATTCTTTAATATTTTTCTGTATGAATTTTCCTGCATCAACACCGAAAAACTCACTAAAAACTTGGTTCGCGGCAACTATCTTTCCGTCGGTATTGACCATAAGAATGCCTGATAGAGAGCTGTCAAGGAGAGATTGCAGTTCATTTTTCCTTTGAGAAAGTTCAGAAAGAATATCCTGCATCTCTTCGTTTTTTTCTTCAAGAATCTCTTTAACGGCAAGCAACTGAATATTTCCTTCGGCAAGATCTATCGTGGTTTTTTCCAACTGGCGAGCTTTTTTCTTAAGTTCGATATATACGGTGTGAAGCGATCGAGTTCTTTCTTTTACTTTGCGCTCTAGGTTATGATAACCTCGAATTTTGTCGATCGACAATCCTACAATGTTTGCAAAGGTCTCGAACCTCACTATATCCTGATGTTCAAGCTCTCTTGGGTGGTACTGCAGGTTACCTGCGAGAACACCGATCGGCTTATTCTTAACTCGTATAGGAGTAAGTACAAACGAAGAGGGCAGTTCACGTTTACTCAGCACAATTGAGTTAATCTCCCAAGATCTAATTCTCTTAATATTCTTCTTAAAGATTGTCCTGTTCTCCTTAAAGCATTGGGGCATGGGTTGGATCACAGGAAAATTACCCTCTTTGATATATCGTTTAACAATTTTATTCATTTTTTTGGAATCGTGGAGAAAATAAAAAGACCTCAGCATTAATTTACCGTCATTCTCGAGCAGTAGTAACGACCTGTCAAAATCCAGGCTCTTTGTTAGTAACTCAGGTACTATGTTAATCAGCTCATCTTCGTTCCGAAATTTGGATAATCTATTTGACAGTTTATTCAGAGCCGTAAGTTGCTTGTTGGCATAGTTAAGTTTTTCCGTTCTTTTCTTGACCATCTCTTCAAGCCCGGAAGCGTAATCGTGAATTTCTTCCTGGAGTTTCTTCTGCTCCAAAGCCCTCTTTAGGGAACTGTTGAATTCTTCGATATGAAGCGGTTTGGTAATAAAATCATAGGCGCCATGCTCTATTGCTTTCATAGCGGATTTAATAGAACCATGAGCGGAGGTAACAATACAAATTACCTGGGGATTTTCTTTCTTTAACTTTTTAACGACCTGAATTCCATCAATTCCCGGCATATTCAAATCGCATAGTATGATATCAGAAGGACTTTTACTAAACTTTTTAAATCCCTTTTTGCCGGAGGAAGCTGCTGTAACTATATATCCGTTTTTTCTGAGAATTTTGGCGAATGAAATTCGCTGGGAATCATCATCTTCGATATAAAGAATTTTAAGCGGTTTCAAAGCGATACCATATGAATTCGGATATTAAATTGTCTAAACGAACGCTTTCACAATCTCGTTCTGTAAGCCGTCGAGCTCGGAGTTTGCTTTATCTATCTCACGGATCTTCATTTGAAGAGTTTTGATCAGCCGCTGCTTTTCAAGGCCGTTCCGTATAATAATCAGAATGTCATCGTTATCCCACGGTTTTTCGATATACTGGAATATTCCAACTTCGTTAATAGCTTTAATAGCATTTTCTTTATCGGCATATCCGGTGAGAATTATTCTTGGAATTTCTGGTTTAAACTTTCTTACTTTTGAAAGAAATGTAATACCATCCATCTCAGGCATCAAATAATCGGACAGAACTAAATCGATGTCATTTTTTTCAATAAAGTCCAGTGCTTCAATCGCGGAGAGAAATGTATTAATTTTATAGTCTGTTTCTAAAGATAAGAATGATTTGAGACTTGATAAGACTAATTGCTCATCGTCGACCAATACAAGGTTCGGTGTCCATTCTAATTCTTCAATCAATATTTGATATATCCCTAAGTTCAGTTAAAAAACAACAGCTTATATCGATAATGACCGGAATAATTTAATAAGAATTCTTCTTAATCACAATTAAATATGCTATTTAGATGGAGTTTATTTATTTCTGAACTTTATCGAAATCCGCGCCTACTTTACGTGCAATATTTTGCAGACGTTTTGCCATCGCCTTTAAAATACCCTCTGTAACGCCAACATGATCAGCCAGAAGCTCTATCATATTAGCTTTATCAATTTTCAATAGAAGGGAATCTTCAAAGGCCGTAGCGGAAATTAATCTCACTTCATCGTCGAACAATGACCAAGCCCCAAAAACATCATTGAGTTCTGCTATCATCACAAGAGACTCTCCCACGTGAAGCCTTACCTTGCCTTCTATGACCATATACATCGAATCGGATATATCACCTTCTTTATAGATCACGCTGTCTTTTTCAACATTTTGTTCGACAGTTATGGAGGCGACATAGCTTAAATCTTCCGATGATATGTGTTTGAATATATCCACGTCTTGCAAAAATATCACTTTTTCTATTATGGAGAGCATTGTATAATATTCGCCTTTAGTTATTCAGCGCTAAAGTTGCGGTTTCTCTTAAAACAGGATCTGAATCGTTAAGATAGTCTTTGACTTTTTCTTCGTATTTTGAGATATCCGATGTGGAAGCGAGATATATCGCGCACGTCTTTAGCCAATCATCATCGCCATTTAACATTTCAGAGATGCATTCTTCTTCATCCTTGAATTCTATGCCGAAAAATAATTTTGCATTCCTTAACAGCTGCTCAGAATCTCTTGTCTCAACTATCGGGATAACGTATTGTTTCAATTTGTGGCTGAGAATATTATCAAGGAATTCAATAGCATCCTCGCTTAATTTGGTGTTATTGCTCACAATCCCAAGGTAAGTATCATACATAGCGGATGAAGAATATTTTAATCCCAACAGCCGGAAAATCCGTTCTAATGTGTTTTCAACTTTATCCTTGAGGGATGAGACTAACAGCTGTCTGGCTTCTGAACTGGTGGTACTCGTTTCTATTTTATCCGATTCTATTTTTTGCCTTTGTTCAACGCCTAAAATTGCGGACAAGTTGTAATAATATTCAATTTCTTCTATGATAGCTATGTTTACATTAGCTGTATTCGTATCAATTTCCGGGAATCTTGTTTTTAATTTGTTCAGCGATTTTATCATCTCGAATCGAAGGGTTCTATCACCGGTCAAGAGATTGTCAGATAAAGCATGTGTAGTCTCATCCGAGTAAATTCTTCCCAATATACTCGGAATCGCGTTTTTAATCGATTGGTCTTCATTCTTATCTTGCAGCCGTTCCACGAGGAGAGGAATTGCGCCGTCACAATATCCCGCTAACACTTCGCGCGAATATTTTTGTAATTTCCGATCATTAAGTGTTTCAATGATAGTTGATAAGAATTCTGTAGAACATGTTTCCCCCATATTTTTTATAGCTGATTTTTTCACTTCGGCAGAATCACTTTCCATCACCTTGTATAAATAAGGAAAGAGTCCCGGATAAGATGAAATTCCTATAAAATTGGAAGCATATATTCTCATAGTATCAGCTTCATCAGGACTCAAATGCTTTATGCTCTCCTCTGAGAAAACCGAATCGAACAATCTTTCTAATTTTGCATTTTCCCACAATTCAGCGCCCTCTCTGTAACTGTTCGCAATGCACATCATAACCGCTATTTTAATTTGTGGATCGCCAGAGTGGATATATTCCTCAATTAGCTTTTCGGGGTTATCAGAATTATTATACAAGTAAGAGATGGCGTTGATCTTAACGTTTAAATCTTTGTCATTCATTAATTCGAGAACCTGCGCATAAAATTCGTCTTTTGAAAAACCGTCAAGCATATTCAAAATTGCGGTTTTCACATCAGCGGATCTATGATTTAATAATCTTTTCATGTGCGGAATTAATTTTTCAGATTTGAAATTTTCCAAAAGATTTAATACATACAGCACCTGGTTTTTATTATCGGATTTAAGTACATTCAAGAGGCTGCCGGTGATGTCTGCATCAGTCAAGTTTAGCTGTTCTTCATCAAGGTTGATCGAGCGTCGTTCTATTGCCGTCCTGAATGATCCTATATATTCCGCTTTGATCTTATATATCAGAACTGTCCAAACTAATACAAGGAAAATTGAAATCAGACCTATCTGCTGAACGGAAAAATCAAAACCGATGGTGATGATAAGTAATAAAATACCGCTTAAACCGGTGGCAATATTTGCAATGAATACATCAATAAAAGCCTTCACCCTGTTCTTGATGTCAGCTGCGATAGGCATAGATAGCAACTCTCTCCCCGATTTATTAATTGATTGTTTAAATGCTCCGCTGCTCACTTTCAGGAGAAGAGCAGAAGAGAGTACCGGGATAATAAATACCGCAATCGAGCCTAATAACATACTGAACGGCAGAAATAAAAGAGATGTTCTCAGTCCGAATAATTTGATAATTTTACCGGAAAAGAGGAGTTGGAACAGTAAAGAAAATATGCTTAAATTTGACAGCCAGAAACCGAAAAACGCCGTCAACTCATCCTCATTTTTAATATTTTGTGACACAATCATGTTGAATTGATAGTCGACTAAGTTAGAGACAAGAACGCTGATTCCTACAATCCCCGCAAAAAGAGTCAGATATTTTGACTTCCTGATAATGTTGAACGAAGATCCTTTTTTCTCGGAGCTTTCTAATTGAATTGTTTTTGAAATACGCTCAGAATAATTTTTTCTGCCATAGTGTACCCAAACATATTTTCCTAAATAAATGCATATAAAAAGAAAAGATGCGCTCACCAGTACCAAGTTCTCGGTGCCGATAATCGGCGCTAAAAAATTTGTAAGATAACCGCCAAATATCCCTCCGGAGATTCCGCCGGCTCCGATGAGACCGAATAACCGTTTCGCTTCCCGAATAGTGAATACATAGTTCGATAATAGCCAAAACTGCATGGAGGTTATAACTCCGAAGATCGCAACCCATACATAAAACACGTAAATAAATATCTTGGTTTCAATTCCAAAGTGCAGCAGTATCCAGAGTCCGATAAGACTCAGTATGGAGATGTCCATTACAGCACGAGTCAATCTGCCGATATGAAATTTCTTTGAATATTTGGAAAAGAGAGCTATGATTACGGCAGAGAATAGTGCCACAAGTATAAAAGCATAAGGGAGCTTTGAAACTCCTATCTCTGAAAGAAAAAGGGAATTTCTCACCGGCTTGATAATAAGTAGCGATGCGATCAGAAAGAATATCAAGAAAAACATATATGCAACTTTCTTACTTTCACCCTCACGGATGTCAAAGAAAAGTCTTATCTGTTTTTTAATCTTAGTCATCTTTAGTAATAATAAATAAATTGAGGTTATTCACCAAATTGATGAAATGCTCATTACCGCTTACTTTTATGTAATAACCGAACCGCAGTTAAAATATGAATTCTTGCTCATTCTTCCAACTTTTTATTTATCGAGCGGGAAGTCAATAAATTCAAAAGAGAATTGTAATTGTCGGATGTTTAATATAAAATATCTTCTGAATATTAAAATTGAATTCCGGGGATAAAGAATTGAATAATTATCGTTGGTTCAAATTATTTGGAGGTCGCAGTGGAAATGATAAAGCATAGTCAGAAATCTCAGCGAAGTATTTTAATTCTCATACTTTTTATATCTTTCACTACAGTTCTGTTATCCTGCACCCAACAGCCGATGGATAAACCATCTATAAGTGCTGAAATAGATACTCCTATAAAAGACGAGGTCCCCGACAGCAGTGTAAGATTTATTGAAATAACTACTCCGAAAGGCAATTTCAAAGTCTGGACAAAGCGTGTCGGAAATAATCCGAATATCAAAGTCCTCACGCTGCATGGAGGACCCGGAGCAACTCATGAATATTATGAGGTAGCCGAAGATTTTTTCAGGAGTGAAAATATCGAGTTTTATTATTATGACCAACTCGGTTCTTATTACAGTGATCAACCTGATGACAGCAGTCTCTGGGTCACAGAGCGGTTTGTTGAAGAGGTGGAGCAGGTAAGGATAGCATTAAATCTCACAAGCGATAATTTTTACCTGTACGGACATTCATGGGGAGGAATACTTGCCATAGAGTATGCGTTGAAATATCAGAAGAACCTGAAAGGGCTGATAATCTCCAACATGGTTGCGAGCATCCCGGATTATAACACTTATGCCGAAGAGGTGCTGTCGAAACAGATAGACCCTGACGTCCTGAAAGAGATAGTAGAGATTGAAGAGGCAGGGGATTACGATAATCCGCGTTATATGGAACTATTGATTCCACATCACTATGAAAAACATATATTACGAATACCGGCAGCAGAATGGCCCGACGCGATCAATAGGACGTTTGAGCACTTAAATCCAAATGTATATGTTCTAATGCAGGGACCCAGCGAGTTTCGAGCCTCAGGCAGGTTGGAGAAATGGGACAGAAAATCCGATCTCTCAAAAATAAATGTTCCCACTCTCACCATTGGCGGGACACACGACAGTATGGATCCCGAGCATATGAAATGGATGGCTACTGAAGTGCAAAACGGCAGGTATCTTCACTGTCCGAACGGAAGCCATTGGTCTATGTATGATGACAAAGAGATATATTTTGAAGGGTTGATAAAATTTATCAATGACGTGAATGACGGGAGCTTTTAGAATCAAAAAACAGTACTTATTATATAAAATAAATAGTTAAATTTGATGATAAATTAAAATAGAAAATAGGATAACAACGTATGTATTTGAATATAGAACCGGTTGATTTTCAAAAAGATGTAATTGAAGCAAGTGAAACAACTCCAGTGTTGGTGGACTTTTGGGCGGAATGGTGCGGACCATGCCATATGCTTAGCCCGACCCTCGAAAAGTTGGCTGAAGAGGCGGGAGATAAATGGATCCTGACCAAGTTAAACACCGAAGTACAGCCTGATATAGCCATGAAATACAACATTCGGAGTATCCCTAATGTGAAGATGTTTTACAAGGGCGTGGTCTCAAACGAATTCATAGGGGCGTTGCCGGAAAGCGATGTAGTCAGTTGGTTAGACGAGCATTTACCTGAATAAACATGAAGAAATCAGATGAAGAATGGAAAGCTGAACTAACGGCTGAGCAATACAGCGTAACGCGTCAAGGCGGAACCGAACAACCGTTCACAGGAGAATATAATGATCATAAAGATGAAGGCGTTTATTTATGCAGCTGCTGTAAAAACGAATTGTTCAGTTCAGAAGAAAAATACAGCTCAGGCTCTGGATGGCCGAGTTTTTGGCAACCCTTAATTAAAGAGAATGTGGAAGAAAAATCCGACTCATCTCTCGGTATGATGCGTGTCGAAGTTACCTGCAGCAACTGTGGAGCGCATCTCGGTCATCTCTTTGAAGACGGACCGGAACCAACAGGACAAAGGTATTGCATAAATTCGCTCTCATTGGACTTTAAGAAAAAGAATAATGCTTGATTTCGGTACATATGAAATTTCTTCCCGGAGATATACGATACCAATCTGAAGCACTGTTTTCAGTGTTATACTTTACGTTTGTAAAAGGGATGGAGTTGACTTCGACTCTCTCCCTTTTATTGTTAACGTCTTTTGATTAAGTTGCATGAATTAAGACTATGGAATAAAATTCTAAACATACAATTATGGATAAAACTCTTAAAATAAATAAAATCCACATTCTCCTTTCGTTGATTTTATTACTGACCGTTTTTTGGCTATTATGGTCCCAACTCCCTACTGATCGAAGAGACAAATTAGTCTGGCTGAAACTGAATGTTGTTGGAAAAGATAGCGTTAATAAGGTGCTGCTTTTACCAACGGAACTTCCCGCCCGCAGTTCTACTACTCTAACTTTTGAAATAGTGCCGGAGAAAATTTTTTCTGTCGGAGCTAATATAGTACTGAATATCCCCTGGACATTTTTAATGTCCACGAAAAGCTGGACGCAACCCCAATCGGGGGATTCATCGATAGCAGGATTCGTAACTGTGAGTTCGACTGATCCGGAAACTGAAATTTCTACCGTAATTTATCGAGATGCGTACAACTACCGGATCAGAATCACATTCGGAGCTTCTCCACCGGAAATTGGAGATACAATAAGAGTGATTTACGGTGACACTACTCTATCGGACAGCGGCTCAGTTTTGAGTCAAGTAAATGCGGCAATTTATGACTTTAACGTGTTTTTAGATAGGGAAGATAAAAGCGAATTTCTTGAAATTCATCCAATCCCAAAACTTAAAATCACTTCGAGAAGAGCAAAATGGATGCTGATCACTCTTCCCTCTTTGTCAAAGGAAGGGGAGAGTATCATAGCGAAATTTGTTGCCCTCGATGAATACAATAACCGTGATTATGATTTTGTAGGTAGAGTAAAATTTTCGTGCAGCGATGGCTGTAATTTATCAAGGGAGTTAAGTTTCGGAAAACAAGATTCCGGTAGAGTAGAGCTGCCATTAACACCGACGTCCGGAATTCATCAACTCAGTGTTAATTTTTCCGGTGGCAGAGTCTCAAAAAGTAATCCGTTTAAGGTAATAAAAACGGAGCCTGAATATCGTCTGTATTGGGGAGACCTGCAGAATCACAGCGATTTGAGCGATGGCAGCGGCTCTATAGAAGAATTTTATCATTATGCGAGGTATGTGGCGAATTTGGATATAGTCGCCCTCACCGATCATGATCATGCCCACCGTACTCATTATTTACGGCCTGAGATTTGGGAAAAAATAAAATCAGCAGTTATCAACTATTACGATGAAGGTGAATTCGTCACATTTCTTGGATGGGAATGGACAAAGGACAACGAAGGTCATAAGCATATTCTATATCCTGATATCGAAGGAATACCTTTTCCCTATACATTATATCCGACAGCCATTGATCTATGGAACGCTCTTGACGGGAAGCCGGCGCTGACTATTCCGCATCATGTAGCGTGGGAAAGAAGAAAGGTAGATTGGACCCGAAGGAATGATCAGTATCAGCGAGTAGTAGAAATATTTTCACAACATGGAGCAAATGAATATTATAATAATCCGCTTGACCATACGAAGGAAAAGGACAGAGCAGAAGGTCATTACGTGCGGGATGCCTTGGCGATGGGGCATAAATTAGGGATTCTTGCCTCAAGTGACGGTCATTTCGGATACCCGGGTAACGGCTGGATGATAGGTCCTACATCTCTTGATTCTACCTCGCGCGCGACTGGTTTAGTGGGGATTTATTCCAAAAAATTGACCAGAAAAGCTATTTTTGATGCGATCGTTTCCCGGAGAGTTTACGGCAGCACCGACCATCGGACCATCCTCTCATTTAAGGTGAACGGGGAGTGGATGGGCTCTGAGATTCAATCTAAGGAGCCGCCCATTATAAGTGGTTTTGTGAATTCTCACACGCTTATAAAGTTTATAGAGATCATAAAGTATGACGGAAAGATTTATTCATCAACAGCTGTAAAATTGGGTGAAAGAGTGAATAATTTTGAATTCACTGTAGTCGATTCCTCTTATATTAGATCATCTTTTTATTATCTCCGAGTAACCTCAGAAGGCAATGTTAACGACCGGTTTGCCTGGTCAAGTCCGATATGGGTTAATAAACCCCCTATCGCAGAGACCGACTCAATTCCTGACGAATATAATTATGAGTTTCCGACTGATATTATTCCATATACAAAATCGGGTACGCTTAGCTATGAGGCATTCAACAGTGGAGATTCATCAGATATTTTAATCTTCATAAATGGAATTTACTTAAGCAGTATAAGCGAATCTATTGGAAATGATTGGAGCAATGCTGTTAAAGTTGAAATCCCCAATTATCTAATGGGTGATACGATATTGGTACGATTTGAACACAACGAGAATCTGATCACTGACAGCAAATACGATTGGGGAATCAGAAATGTCAGTCTTAAGACAGAGGGTAAATATTGATTCTAAAAAACATTTTTATTTTTTAAAGCGATTTAATAAACGCTACTTTTTGAACAAAATCAGTATAGTTTCCCGGCAATTTTATCCTTATCTTAAATTTTTATTAGCTGAGAGGTATTACCATGATTAGAAGATTATTCTACTACACTCTGATTATATTAGCGTTTAATATCGGAATTGCAGCTGCGCAAATCAGCGGAATATCCAATTCAAAGGTTGTAGTTCCCGGAGCAGAAACGGTGAGAGCGGGAGTCTTTGAATTTGAACCCGCATTCGAGGTTTTCTCTTCAGATAGCGAATGGGATTCAGCTGGTATTTTGATACCGTTAAGCGGCACTACAACAGAATCGAGTCATGGGTTTCGATTTACAACCGGGTTGATCAAAAATTTAGAGGTAGGTCTGATAATTCCCAGTGACGTGTCCTCATTGAATTTCGGACTAAAATGGTTATTTTGGAATAGGAGAGAGCTGTCGGTTGCGCTCCAATCGGGGGTAAATTTTGATGCTGCAATTGGGACATATCCGAAAGAAGAGGTAGGAGGAAAAGTATTTGGGAGCGGATTTGTGGCAACATATGAACCTGAAGGAAATTATTCTATCGATTCGGATATTTCGTTTTCATTTTATTCCAATGATATTGATGGTCAGCCGGTCGGCCATTCGGGTACATTCGATATAGGAGTATCTTATAAATTATTTGAAAAATTTTATGGTGTGACGGAGTACAACTTTAATTGGATAAAATATGAATTGGAAGTTTTGAACGCTGAAAAGGGAAGCGGATTGGTTGGGTTCACTTTTTACGCAAGCCAGTTGACTAAAATTATTATGGGTCTGAAATATGATATTCATGGCTCGAATAATCCTAAGGGCATGAAATTTATAGCAGCTTTTACATTTTTAATTTAACAGAATTGGAGGGTTATAATGGATTTGTTCTCAATAGCTACATTCGTACATCTCCTCGCCGCGTGCACATGGTTAGGAGGGATGATATATATAAATTTGATATTTATGCCTATGCTTAAAACCATTGAACCTTCTGCGGCTGGTCAGCTGGTTCGAGAAAACGGAAAAAGATTTCCAAAAATCGCTTGGGCGAGTGTAGGTTTACTTATTATAACGGGTTTGATGCAACTGAACTTGGATGCCGTTTTCGATTTTTCTACTGATTATGGAACATTCCTGACCCTGAAACTAATTACTATCGTAGTGATGATCTCTATCGGACTTTACATAACATTTCTATTATATCCGAAGCTCATAAAATTAGCTCCTCAGAATGGAGAAACACCTTCGGCGGAGTTTCTGAGCCTGCAAAAAAGATTACCACTACTTGCAAGAATCAATATGATATTAGGGATCTTAGTTTTATTTTTTGTATCGATGATTATTTGAAAAAACATATACTGAAAAGGATTAAATATGGAATTGCCTGAAAAAGCGGTGCGAGTCGAATTAAAAGCAGGGAAGAAATATGCTATATGCTCATGCGGACACAGTAAAATTTTCCCTTATTGCGATCATTCGCATAGAGAACTGAATGAGGAAAAAGGAACAAGTTACAAATCCGTGAAAATTTATCCAGAAACCGATATAACAGTGAGTTTTTATGGAGCAAACTGGGATAAACCGGCTTAGAAATAAAGAGGATTATAATCTATATTTAAAGAAGTTTATTCTGCTATCAACGAATTGAAAAATCCTTAACAGAAATCCTGCCCTCACTGATAAGTAGATCGCTTTTGCGTCTCGAAGCGA
>SORT01000036.1 GCA_004402895.1 Fidelibacterota bacterium MT.SAG.3
AATGCTAAGACTAGAGGGGGAGGTAAAGGCTCTCCAGTAGCGAGGAGCCTAAATCTGTCATCTCCAGGTAACGGCCCGAAGATTTATTGGCGCCTTAAAGGTGATAAACCGAACGGCCGAGAAAATGGTAAGCCCGCGAGTTAGTCTAAATCGTCAGTGTCTGTACTCTTCTCGTATATGAGGAAATAGAGGTAGTGGTTATTAAGGATTGACCTTGCCCCTAAAAGTCAGATAGATAGTGAGGTTTAACACTGTCCCATAACCGTCAGTTACGACACACTATTTTGCAGTACCAAAACTCGTTAAATGCAATATTCATGAGACTTTGATTTTGGGACGTTTATGGGAATGTCCCGAAAACGGTCGTTTATGAGACACCTTTTCTATGTACCAAAGCTCACACGTTTATGATATATATAGTGCTATATAAACACCAAATGTGTAACATAACTACTGTTCCAACCACTGGGGGCAGGTCAGTGTTTATATGGGGTGAGTCGGTATAAGTCTTTATACAGAGTAATCTGAAGAAGTATTGTTATGTGGTGCAAGAACAAAGGAAGACAATGATAAATAGAGCTATTAAATTGATAATATTGATACAAAGCATGCTGACTGTGTCGTATGCTTATGGTCAGTCCAATCCTTACCAACAAGTCATCGGACTTTTTGATGATGCACAAATAGTTTTCCTCGGAGAACGTCATTGGAGCAAGCAAGATTCCGATTTCAGGATTGCACTCTTGAAACATCGTGAATTGGCCTATCAGATTGACGACCTAGTTATCGAGTTTGGCAATTCTTTGTATCAAAATAGACTCGATGCGTATTTCCTGGACTTGCAAGATATTTCAGATGGAGAATTAAGCCAAATCTGGCGAAACACGACTCAGACAAGTGGTGTGTGGGATTCGCCCGTATATGAGAGATTTCTCCTCGAACTGCGAAAGGTAAATGAGAGGTTGCCCAAAAAAGTCCGTATCCGTGTCGTTGCTGCCGGCCCTCCTATAAACTGGGATAAAGTAGAAGTTTTCGAAGATCAATTACCATTCTTAAATCGAGGCTGGTCGTTTGTTCGGATAATTGAGCGAGAAGTATTGGAGAAAGATCACAAAGCTTTAGTGATTATTGGGCGCGGTCATCTGAATCGACGCGATGACGAAATGGGCGAGGATGATAACTTAATTCGTCGTTTAGAGGGGCTTTATCCTAAGAAACGTTTCTCGGTTGTTGTCCCTGCTTACAGCTTAACAAGTGATGCAACTGATATCATTGATCTAATCAAAGAGAATGACTTCCCCGCTTACGTTGATTCGCACTCAGCACCTTTTAAGAACTTGGAGGCTGCAAATTATTTGCCGGGGACAATCGGACTTCTTGAGGAAGTTGTAGATGGTTTGATTTTTTGGGGGGCGGCTAAAGATCAGGAAGTTGGTCCAGATGAGCACTTCTATGATATGCACCCAAGCTACTTCAAAGAATTAGAACGAAGACGTGGACTGACGAAGCGGCTTCCACTCAAGAGTTATAACTAAAATTTTAAAGGGAATCACATAACAATCAGCTGCTCTTGACAGCGCGGACGCCGTGCTTGAATAAAGTCTGTGCTCGTAATCCCCGCCGCAAGAGAGCCGCAGTGTTATGTGTGTATTACGGAGAAATGTAATTGTGATTATCTCGCTGATATGGAGTAGGTCACTTCTTGAACTATGGAAAGACGCTGACGAGGAGATTCCCGAACATCGTGATACTATCAAGCGATTAGCAGCTTTGAAGCAGGAAAGTTAAACCTTTCCCAAAAACGTCAGTTATGACACACCTTTTCGCAGTACTGACCTGCCCCCCTAAAGTCTTACCAATAGTTATGTTACAAATTGGTATAATTGGGTAACAAGAGGAGGGCATATGGACCTATTATTGGGGTAGGCCACACACTCTGGGCGAACTCTTCTATAAATTGGCCTCTAAGGTAGACATTTTTCGTGTCTCAAAACATAGGGGCTCATGAGATATCTAACATATATATTTTGCGTTTTGTGGGTTAAATCTTTAATATAGTAAGAGGTACCGCTATTGGAGAGTAGGTCATAGAATAGTAAATATTAAAGGTCAGATAATTATGGCTCGCACTGAAATATTGTTAACAATTGTTGGGATTGTGATATTAGGCACATTGGCAATAACATTTAGGGATATATTACTGGATGACGACAATAATGAGGCAGATGCTGAATACCAAATTATGGCTTATGGCTTACTCGATAAGTTTATTGGCGAGGTAGCTTCAAAATCATTTGATGAAGCGTCGGTTAATGGGAGACCAAGCGATATTCCAGATTCATTTACATCTCCCTCTAATTTAGGGCCGGAGGCAGATGAGATTTATCCAAATTTTGATGATGTTGACGATTATCATGATTTCTCGTTCACCGATACAACCTCTGGTGGAATGGATTACACGATAAAAGTTGATATAGGATATGTTACATTTGATGATACAGAATTTTTTTTAGGCACTCAATCTAATATGAAACGAATGAACGTGTACATAATAAGTAAATCGCTTCCCAATGAAATACGCATGTCAAGAATATTTTCATATTATAGGAAGTAAGATATAAACAATGGGAAGAGCAGCACTCATATTTGTATTAGGCTTCATCGTAATCTTTGGGATGGTTCGCATAAATATAGACAAGACTTCAGAAAGTGCATCAGCTAACTCATCCAAGTTCACAGATGTATTGCTTGCTCGAAATGTTGCTAACAGTGCCCTTGCGCATGGAATCTCTGTTTATTCCAATACTGGGAGTGACACTTCATATTCAAATTCTAACTATTTGGGTGGATCTTACACAGCCACCTTTACAGATCTTGGAGACACAACAAGATTAACCGTTACCGCTACATTTGAGGGCGAGAGCTATACGAGTCGAGCGTATATTCTGAGCCAGAGTTCGGTAATGCCCTCAACTACCTCATCCGGTTCGTTTAAATCTCCTAACGTCAGCTATTTCTTCGCCGATAGCATCCTTATAAGCGGCGTTGACACAAACATTGATGGCACGCAGGGACCCGCGCCTGATTTACCAGGAATAACTGTCGTCAGTTCAGCGGACAGTGTAGCACTCGCTGCGGAGATCGGTACCAACTCGGAATGGGTACAGGGAAGTTCGGCCATCCATATTGACACATCTGTAGCGGCGGTTGACTTGAATGAATTGTTCGATTACTATCAGACAGTTGCCGACTTGTCTTTATCAGGTGGATTATTCAGTGATGTAAATTGGGGAACAGAGACGGATCCGGTAATAGTGTATATTGACGGCGATGTCCATTTAAAAGGAAACAGTGTTGGCTATGGTATCCTCGCAATCAGTGGAAATTTGAGGATGTCAGAAAGTCCGACTTGGTATGGATTGGTTATTGTGCATGGTGATTCCGTGGGGGCACAAGACACTAGAATTGAAAATACTTCTAAAATTATTGGTGCTATTATCAGCGATTCGCCTGACAACAATTTGAGGATAACGGATTCGGTAGTAATCCAGTATAGCAGCGAAGCGCTTGATATGGTGCAAACGTACTTAGAATCAACGGGAGGCTTCGCTTCCACTAGAATAATTACAGAAATTATATGGTATGAATGATATTTAGGAACCATCTCCAAGCAAGAGAATTCTTCTTTACGAGGAAGATGGTGTTGTTGAAGTAGATAAATCGGCATCATGGAACAAGCCGGGACAAATTGGGACACGGAAATGGTCTTTATTTGGTCACTGATCCCCGTAAGTACCTGATACATAGTATACAACATAGTACTGAAAATCCATGTGTCCGTGGTTCGATTCTGGGAGGCGCCACCCTGCAAAGTGTTATAAGGATTTGGGGACATTACTATTGGTATCTCATTACGAGTGATTTGTAGAATCCGGAGCACTAAATTGGCTATAGAGCTTTACTGTCATCTATTACAACTATCAACACAATTCATCGTTTCATTTAGAATATCTAAATAGTAATATTCATTAATTATTTAGTGTTCAGCAATATCTATGAGGTAAATTGAGAATAGAAATATACAAGATTGTGCGGGGGGTCTTAGGAGACGCGTTATTGTCTCAGATAATTCCCGGTTTAGGATTGGCATTAGGCGTAGTAGCGGTTGCGACATTAACATCCACATTTCTACAATATTCGCTGTCCTCAATTCAGAATCCAATAAGTCCAATATTACTATCAATTGTACTTGGGATTGCTGTTAGGAATTCGATTAATCTCGGCAAGAGTTTCAATCCCGGGATAAAATTCGGTATGAATCGCCTGCTCCAATTTGGCATTATACTTATGGGGGTGCGGCTTAGCATATTTTCAGTACTAAAGATAAGTGTAGTTGCAGTAGGGATGGTATTCATCTGCATCGTTGCGGCGCTGGGAATTACAATATTTCTGTCGAAAAGGATCGGTATTTCAGAGCGGTTGGGAATTCTGATCGCTGCGGGGACAAGCATCTGTGGTGTCAGTGCCATAGTGGCAACAGCACCGGTAATTTACGCTGATGAAGAAGAGATTTCATACGCAGTGGCGACTATAACGATATTCGGTATTCTCGCAACTCTAATCTATCCATATCTCACAGAGTTGGTTCTCGGCTTATCAACTGCAGGTGCAGGATTTTTCATCGGTACATCGGTACATGACACATCACAAGTAACGGCTACTGCGCTTATTTATGATCAGATCTGGTCAGGCATAACTCCAAATGGCTTAACGGGTGTTGATATAGCGATCACAACAAAACTCGTTCGAAATACTTTTATGGCAGTGGTAATTCCGTTATTAGGGTTGTTGTATCATAAGAGAACCGTAAGCGGAAGTAAAACAAAAATAAAGTACACAAAATATATACCGTTATTTGTAATAGGATATCTGGCAATGGGTGGTATCCATTCCCTCGGAGATATTATATTTGGAACGGATGATAAATCGTGGCTGTTTGCATTGCATGCAGTAAATAGTTCCGCAACATTCGTCATATCTGTCGCGGTCGCAAGCGTCGGCTTAAATACTGATTTTAGAAAATTCAAAATACATGGATATAAACCTTTTGTTGTTGGTTTTTCAGCGGCTCTTTCTGTCGGGCTGGTGAGCTGGCTTCTGATCCAACTATTCAATCAGCACTTGATCTTTTAATGTTATCCTTGAAAAGTCAGACTGAATTTGCTTCAACAATCGGGTTATACAGCCTCCAAATGAGCGATTTCGTCCTTACGAGGAAGATGGGGTTGTTGAAGTAGCCAAATCGGCATTACGGGACTCCGGAGGAGTTACTTCGTAACAAACCGGGACAGGGAAATGGTCTCTATTTGGTCACTGATCCCCGTAAGTGCCTGATAAATAGTATACAACTTAGCAGTGAAAACCGATGTGCCTCCCGCCTTCGGCGGGACAGGCTGTGGTTCTTTTCGGTAGGAACTCCTGCGGAGGATTCAGCGAGGCGCCACGATTTTATATCTATGCTCTACTCCATTTCGCAGTGCCAAAACTCGTAAAATACAATATTCATGAGACTTTGATTTTGGGACGTTTATGGGAATGTCTCAATAACGATCGATTATTAGAACCGTGGCAAAGGCAAAGCATGTAACATAGCGGTGTTCCAAGTATAGGGGCGGATCAGTGGGTGTAGTTTGTCGTTTGATTAGTGTATTGGCTATATAGGAGATAGATCCAACTACACCCGATAGTGAGCTTTGTGGTTCACTTATCTCGCCCTAATGTCTTCGGCTTACTGTCCTATCATCGCCAGAAAAGCTCTCGCCTCCAAAAGCTCGGGTCTCTCGCTGTCTGCGTTTTCACAGAGCGCCACGAGCTTCTCATAGAAAACTCTTGACTTTTCCTTATCGCCCAATAGTTCGGCTGCACGTGCGGCGCCATAAAATGTGTTGAAACGGTTTGGCGAAGAGAGGAGCGAGGTTTCAAACTCGCTCAATGCCTGCTCCGGTTTGCCCAGTTCTAGTAGTAGCTCCCCTAAGAGCTCGTGGGCCGGCACAATCGCACCTGGCGTGACGGGGTGCTTTTCAGTCGAGCCTTCGAGCTTGGCCGCGGAGACCATGAGCTGAAGGGCTTCCTCATTCTTTCCTTCCGCGTATGCCAACCAGGCGGAGGCCGCATGGTGTTGGATCTCGACTTGATCTGCCCAGTAACTTTGTTCGGCTTCGAGCAATGCGTCGCGTAGTGACTGAAGCTTTTCAATGTCCTTTCGAGCGCTGGTGAGGTCGCCCATCTGTGCCGATCCGATGGCACGAGCGAAATACGTAATGGCCTCTGTGTAAATGTAGCTGCTCTGGCGCGGCTCAAGCGATACAGCCGCATCCCACTGCCTTCGTTCAAGTGCGTACCGGGCTGGAATTGCTGCGAGGGCGTAGGCTGAGGCAAAGTTGTCAGGTGCTACTTTCCCTGTTTCGTTAGCTTCGTCGAGGACACGCTTTGCCTCACGGTCCTGTGCGCCTTGCAGGTAAGCGTATGCGAGGTAATCCATGGCGTGAAGCTGCTCAAACCAAGAGCTGTTGCTCTTCGCAGCGGCCGCGGAGGCACGGTTTGAGTGAATCGACTCCTCCCATAGTCCAAGCCGGGTGAAAATGTGCGAAGGCATATGAAGTGCGTGAGGCACTGAAGGAGCAATACTCGCGTAGCGCCGGGCTGCAATGAGTGCACGATCAGCAAGTGGCGGATAGTCGTTGTTGTGGATAAGGTAATGTGCTGCGCCTGGATGCTCCGGCTTCTCCGCGAATACCTTCATTAGAATCTCGGTTGCCTTGTGCTGATTTTCGTAGGTCTTGTCGGTCGAAAGCGCTGTCGCGTTGAGGGCGAGCGCATAGAAAACTGCCGCTTCCAAGTCCTCCGGATAACGGAGGTAGATCTGTTCCATCGCTTTTTCATAAGCGAGGGCTCGCGTCCGGTGGTCAAGTACTTCTGAGTCCATGTAGAACGCTTCAATCGCAGTGATATAGTCCCTTTCGCGTTCGGTCTTTACATTGAGGGCCTTTGCCTTCTCAACGGCTGCCCATCCCTTCTTCAGCGTCTCGATATCGGGCGGTTGCCAGAGGGGATGCCAGAGGCTCATTGCAATTCCCCAGTAGCCCATGGCGCAATCAGGGTTGTTTTCGACAAGGGAGGTAAACGCCTTCAAAGCCTCAGCATACCAGAAAGAATACAGGGCGGCGACGGCGTGATTGAATTGCTCCTGTGCTGCTATACTACAGGAGATGGGAAAATTGACCTTGCCGATTTTTTCGGTCGTTTTGGCTTCCTCCTTTATTGTCGCAGGAGAAGCACAGCTTAGTGCCACGAGGGCTACGGAAATAAACAGTTTATTAGGTTTCATAATATTCCTCCATTAATTAAAAGAGTTTCTTTCGCTGAAGTAATTTTACCGAAAACAGCCTCTGTTCTTCTCGGCGGTTATTCTTCTTCTTCAGTGGTAGGAAGCGCTTCAGGGACAGGAAGCGGTGCGCTGGTGTTCCAGATGTTCGTATTCATCTTCCAGCTGCCGTTTTCACGCTTCCACAGCTCCACGTATTTGCCACTATCGCTGATAGCCTCACCTTCTTCGGGCTGTATGGTGACCGTATACTTGCCGACCACGTGCGCCATATCACCATTCACAGAAAGGTCTATCGCTGTGAGTTGTAAATCACCTGCGCCTGCGTCGAAGGTTGCTTGGAAATGAGCTTGTAAACCCTCCCAACCGACAATCATTGGACTGTTTGGCGGAAGAAGTTTTGCCTCTTCTGTGTAAAATGCGGCAAGAGAGGCTGCATCACCCCGGTTGAAAGCATCGATGAACTGCTCGCTGACGGCTTTGATAGCTTGAAGGTCTTCAGTAGTAGTATCCGGAGGTGGTGCTGTGGTACAACTTAATAAAAATGGCACGGTAAGCGTTAGAACGAGTAAATAAAAAATTGGGTGGTTATCTGTCATAGTTTCACTCCGTATGGTTAAGATTGATTTAATACGTATTCAAGAATAACCTATTGTCCTCGAGAAAGCAAGTGAATTGCTTAAATCCCTGTGGCCTTTCTACCAAAAGTTGTAGCAGATCCAAAGTTACACATTATGCTTTAAAAGTGTCTTAATACAGATTGCGATTATTCGAAATTCACTACATTTCCACGGTTATATCGTGAGTTTCACTGAAAATCCGAGAGATATACCGTGAGTCCATCAGGGAATGTGGTGAGTTTTTGGCCTGTTTAACTTTGTGCAAAACCAATGGGGGGATGTCTCTGAAGAAATTGAATATGCATGCCCTTATATATCCAATTTTGAACCATAAAATTCACTATTCCCAACACTTTCAGTCTGTCGCTACAGGCTTAGTCCAGGTGAGCCCGAACATTGTCCGGGGGGTATGCACAAACCATCACCTAAGCCTTTAGAAATTTGGCGTTTAGAGTTTCTTCCGTTGAAGTAATTAGGTTGAAAATAGTTAAATCAGCTCCTCTGGGTTCTCCCGAAGGAACTCCCTTGGAGGATTCTCAGACTTATCTACAAAAACTTTGATCCGAATCTCATCTTAGTGGTGACAATTAACTATAGCATAAAAGAGTGTGCATTCAAATAAAAAATTAAAAAAAAGCTTGACAACAATACTTTATAGTATTATACTCTACAGTAGAATGAATGAATTAAAACTCAAATCACATATGTCGACCATTGACTTAATCATATTAGGTATCTTATTGGATAAGAAAAAGAATGCATATGAGCTGGCTAAATTTATTGAGGATAGGGGCATTGATAAATTTTTAAAGGTTAGTGTGCCTGCTATCTACAAGAACTGTAAGCGTTTATATCAATCCGGATACCTGAACGGGCAAAGAGTGCGGGAGGGCGAGATGCCTGAAAAATTAGTCTACTCAATAAATAAAAAGGGAAAGGAGCACTTCCATAATCTAATGAAGTATTATTCTTCAAGTATCCATCACGATCCCACTCCATTCTTCATAGATTTCAATTCGTTTCTCTGGAATATTGAAAAATTAGAAATGTCTGAGGCAATGGAAATGCTGGAAAACCTGCAATCTCAACTTATGAGAACAGAAAAATGGATAATCCAGCACGAAAAAGAGGCGCAATCCAGTGAACCTTTTTCAAGCAGAATGATCATAAAACAGTACCGTATGATGGTAGCCACTTTGGTCATATGGGTAGAAGAGACTATTGAGGAGTATAAAATAGAGAAGAAAGAGTAATTTTTTTTCTCATACTACTATAAATTATAGTAGTATAGTGTGATGTGAAAGGAACGAGTATGAAATTTAAGAAACCGTATGAAGAGCGTACAAAAAGGGAAATGCAGTCATAACATCGGGGCATAATAACAAAAGGATGTCACGATGATGAGAACGGAAAAAATGGAATCAAAACCAAATATAATTATAGTCGATGATGATAATAGAGTTCTTACAAAATTCAAGAAATTGCTGAGCAATAAAGCCAAATACAATGTGAATGCATTTGTCTCAGCCGAAAAGGCATTCGCATATTTAAAATCTAACAGCATAGATCTTATATTTTCAGATTTTCATATGCCTAAAATGAACGGAATAACATTTTTATCGAAAGTTGGAAAGATTTGGCCGGAGATCCGAAGTATCATTCTGGCCGAAGCTTCAAATAAAGAAATAATGATGAATGCTGTGAATGAAATTGGAGTGTTTCAGTATTTAGAAAAGCCCTGGAATGATGATGATCTGTTGATAGTCTTAAGAAACGCACTTGAAAATCAGTATCTGACAAAAACATTAGGAGAAATAGTCCGCGAGATTACAAAGACCAATTCGGAATTGGACGGCCTGCAAAATGAAATCATTAGAGCATTCGTATAGGAAGCACGTGTATGGTAGTTATCTAATTATCTAAATCATAACACATGAATAAAGGGAATAAAACATGTATACAAACAAAGAGGCAAGAAATCGAAGGAAGATGGAGGATGAAAGATTTTGAAGTTATTTAAACTGATATACGCATCCATGAGGATTCTGTTTGGAATTCTCAGCGTGCTGGCGCCCCGGCTTGCAGCCCGATGGGCGTATAAGATGTTCATTACGCCTAAGGGGCTTCCGAGACCGGACTCGGAGATGTCGCAGTATGAATCGGCGATCCATTCGAGTATCACATATAACGGAAAAAAGGTTGCGCTGTATACGTGGGGGGATGGCGCTGAAACTATCTTATTGCTTCACGGATGGGCAAGCCGCGGAACAAGGATGGGGCATTTTGCGGAAGCTTTGGTTCAAAAGGGTTATAAGGTCATCGCATTTGACATGCCGGCACATGGTGATTCGGAGGGAAAAACCACGAACCTTTTTGAAATCTCGGAGCTTACAGCCCAAATTTGTGATATGAACGGTCCGATTCACTCGGTAATAGCGCATTCATTCGGTGGAATGGCTTTGTGCAATGCGGTTCATCGGTACAATCTGAATGTGAACAGGGTGGTCTTGGTAGCATCTCCGTTCACGATGAAATATATATTCGAAAGTTTTGCAGCTATGATAAACATCACTCAAAAAGTTTCGGATTTGATGATCGAGCGAATCCGCACACGTTTTTTGAAAGAACGGAAAGCAGACGTTTATGAACTTTCCGTAGATTCGTTTGCAAAGACATTAAATTTTCCGGTCCTCGTTATACACGATAGAGACGATAAGGTCGTAGCGTACAATCAAGGAGAGGGTTACGCAAATAATCTGCTTGATGTGGAATTCGTGACCACAGAGAGATTGGGACACAGACGGATACTGAAGGAGCCAGAGATCATGAATAAAATTATTGAATTTGCTTCCGCTGATAAATTAAAAAAGGCAGAAGAATTATTAAAGAGTGAAATAAAATAGGAGATGGAAAAATGAAAACAACAAACCAGAAAAAACAGAAGGAGGGAAAGGATTATGGCAGCGTATATAATATTTGATGTAGAAGTTACCAAGCCGGAGATGGCGGATGACTATCTCAAACTTGCTAACGAGTCCCTGACACCATTCCAGTCGAAGACAATAGTTCATGGTGGTGTGGTAGAGGTATTGGAGGGAGACTGGGAACCCGAGAGGGTGGTAGTGGTGGAATTTGAAAGCATGGAGCAAGCTCGGCAGTGGTACATGTCGCCCGCATACACCAAAGCAAAGGATATTCTGCGCAGGGCAGCGTCCTGCAATGTAATCTTAATTGAAGGCGTATAAATAGGAGGTGTTACGAATGAAAATGCAAACCGTAGAAAGAGGAACAATAAAGGCAAAAGACCCTGTGTGTGGAATGCAGGTAAATAAAGAGAAGGCGGCAGCGACTAGTGTGTATAAGGGAGAGACCTACTACTTCTGTAAACCAGGATGTAAAACAAATTTTGACAAGGACCCGGAAATGAGATTAGAAGAAGGTCCAATGGGAATGCTCTTGATGATGCGTGAGCTTATACTGGGTATATTTAAGTAGTAAGCATAAGGTGGTGGGCGATGGGTTCGAAAACCCATCGCCACCACCATAGAAAATATTCGCGCTTTTGGTATATAGCGGCTTAACGTTTAGTGAGGAGGGAAAATAAGAGACGGACATCATGCTGGTAACCCGCACATAAATTGAAATACTGACATTGACTTAAATATGATCAAAGCATAATATCTGTATGACCAATTTTTCTATAACACGTAGGAGATAAACAAGATGAAATTCAAAGAAGTAAAACCTGTTTTTCGGATTCCGACACTAATTCTGCTCTTTGCACTTATGAGCAATTCAACCGGTGCAAACGCGCAGGAAAGTGAAATTTCGCAAACCGTTACGCTGACAGAATTTTTAAATCAACTGAAAACCGAGCATCCACTGTTCACCAAAGAGGACCTGACATCTGAGATATTCCGATCCCGGCAACAAAGTTTAGCGGGAGCTCAAGACTGGAATCTGGTTTCTTCGTTAGGCTACTTTTCCGAAGAGCCTGTTATTAGTTTTGCCAGTCCATCAAAGACTTCGGGCACTTCATTTAGCGGAGGATTAGAAAAAACATTTTGGGGTACTGGTGGACGCTTATCAACAACCATCACCACTACAAGCCTAAAATTTGCTCTGCCGATGGGGTTTGATGCTATTCCGAGTGATAACTATCAAAGCGAAATGGCTCTCACTTACATCCACCCTCTTATGAAAAATCGAAAGGGTTTTCTCGACAGGTTACAATATAATCTCATGCAGTTCGATATCAACGCCTCAGAAATCAATGCTCTTGAAAACGAGGAAAACTTTCTTACAGAATCTGCAAATAAATTTCTTAACTGGGTATTCCTTGTCGAACAACGAAATATAATCGAAGAACGGCTCAAACTCAGCAAAACTGAACTCGAACGAACGGAGCGTAAAAGAAGAGCCAATCTAGTTGAGAAGGTAGATCTCATCCGGGCGGGAGACGCTGTCCGGATAGCAGAGCAAAACCTGTTTTTATCGGAATCGAGGTTAAAGGGACTGGTAGCCGAATTAGCTGTCCTGACTCAACAGGATGATTACCACAGTAGAACTCCTCAATATGAACTATACAAAACTGAATCGCTTCCCCCCTTGGAGGAAGTCAGAGCAAATATAGAATCAGACTCACGTATCGTTCGGATGCTGAACATTCGAATTCAGCAGCTTAATCTTGTTCGAAGAGGATTTAAAGAGACTGCCAAACCGAATTTAGGCCTTGTCGCTCAACTGAGTAAAAAAGAGTTGAATGAAAGTTTGAGCGGAAGTTTCGGTTTGGAAAAAACAGACGCATTGATAGCGCTTCAATTCAGCATTCCGTTAGGCAACAAGACAGCGAAATCGAATATCAGTCAAACCGATGTACAAATCTCTCAACTTCAAAGTCAGATAAGGGAAGTGGTTATAGGATTGACCTCGATAATCTCAAATCTTCATACGCAAATGACCGAGATGGAAAAGGTGTTACGGCTTAATGTTGAGCAGATAAATTCTTCGCGCGAAAAAACCGATGAAGAATTGAAGCTATACAATCAGGGGCGGGGTGATCTCACTTTTGTCATTCAGAGTAGGGATAACGAGCAGAACGCTAAACTGCTTTATGCGGTCAACGCGTTAACGTATCACAGTCTGCTCTTCCAATATCGCTCACTTACCGACCAGTTATTATAATTTTATACTAATTTGAAACTTATGGAGCATTTGAAATGAAAGGACTCATTCGATATTTTGCCGAACGCCATCTGCTGGCTAATTTACTTGTAGTCGTTATTCTTATAGTGGGAATAGGTTCCGCGCTAACGATAAAAAGAGATGTCTTCCCATCCGTGGACATGGATCAGCTGATGATCACGACCCGGTATCCCGGCGCCTCGCCGGAAGATGTGGAACTCAATGTAACGAATCCGCTTGAAACGGAACTCAGCGGTGTTGAAGGAATCGACCTTATGACGTCGTATTCTATGGAGAATATATCAGTAATCAGTATCAACATCGACTCCGATGTAGATGATAATGAAAAAGTTAAAAGAGATATCAGAGATGCCGTTAACAGGGTTACGAAATTTCCTCCGGAGGTCAGCGAATCACCGTATATATTCGAGATTACAACTGATAATATGGAAATTATCTGGATCGGTGTTGCCGGTGATGTGCCGTACTCGAAACTGAGAGAATACGCCAGACAGTTCAGGAAAAAACTTGAAAACGTCAAAGGTGTATCACGTGTTGATGAAAAAGGACTTCACGACAGGGAAATAAAAGTCGAAGTCTCGACGAAGGCTATAGAGGAGTACCAAATTCCGCTCAGGGATTTGGTATCCGCTATCCAGGGACGAAATATTCGCGCTACCGGCGGTTCGTTTGAATCATATACAAGTGATAAGAGTATCGTCACTATGGCTCAATTTCGATCACCTGAAGAAGTTGGTGAAGTTATAGTCCGTTCAACATTTGAGGGTCCTCACATTTTGGTTAAGGACCTCGCTACCATTTATGACGGCTTCGAGCCTGAAAAGGTGCGATTCAGGATGAACGGCAAACCGGCAATCGGCTTTACAGTCTTCAAAAAAGGGAATTCCGACATCATCCGGGTAACCGATTCCATATTGCAACTG
Source organism: Fidelibacterota bacterium MT.SAG.3 (assembly GCA_004402895.1). Classification (GTDB taxonomy): domain Bacteria; phylum Fidelibacterota; class SORT01; order SORT01; family SORT01; genus SORT01. The sequence goes on from SORT01000036.1 coordinate 14,133, forward strand.
ATGGAGGACGAAAGAGATAAAGTTCCTCAGGGAATCGAGTTACTGTATGCGTCGGAGCAATCACGTTTTGTAAAGAACAGACTGAGTATTCTCGCTAATAACGGAGTTATAGGTCTAATATTGGTCAGCATTGTACTTGTGTTATTCCTTAATTTCACTACAGCTTTTTGGGTAGCCATGGGGATACCGCTCGCGATGATGAGCGTAGTCTTCTTAGCGCCGATGTTCGGTGTAGCCATCGAACTGATATCGCTGATGGGAATGGTCATAGTGATCGGACTTATAGTTGATGATGCGATCGTCATCGCCGAAAACATTCACCGACACCGTGAAAAGGGTAAATCGCCCCTCGATTCGGCGGTTGACGGTGCATACGGTGTTCTGAAACCTGTCTTTGCTACTATCATCACTACAACGCTTGCGTTCGGAACGATGTTTTTTATGTCAGGTATCATGGGTAAATTTATTGTCTCGATCCCAATTGTAATCATACTCGCTTTGGGAGTTTCATTCTTTGAATCGCTGATCATTCTACCCTCCCACATTATGAAAGGGATGGAAAAGAGGGAGAAGAAACGTTTGGCGAAAACAGGTTCAGCTGATAACCCTAAACTCAAAACTGATTGGTTTTACAGGGTGCGAGAAAAGTTTCAACGGTTCATGGCAATTACACTTGGTTACAGGTATCTCGTTTTCCTGGTGTTTATAGTTTTACTGGTCGGCGCATTTGCATTCGCCTATCTGCACATGAATTTTATTTTATTTCCGGGCAATACTGCCGAAAACTTCTTCATCACGGTTGAGCTCCCGACAGGCTCCTCTCCT
>SORT01000037.1 GCA_004402895.1 Fidelibacterota bacterium MT.SAG.3
TGGCTTGATCTACACGCATCCCACCAAACTCTTTACGCCAACGATAATACGTCTGCCTGCTTACACCGATCTGCCTCGATACCTCATCGACATCCATACCCTGACTTATAAGCACTTCTGCCTCTCTTAACTTAATTATTATCTTCTCTGTAGTGTACTTCCTTGGTCGCATCTTCATACCTCCTTATAACTAAGTTATACCTATTTTGTAACATAACTATTGGTACGACTTTAGGGGGGCAGGTCAAAAACCTCTCCACTCCCGAAATTACCGCACGGCTGGATACAAAAGCCTGGCCCTTACCTCTCACTTTCAATATCGGTACGTCAATGAGAGTCTATCAAAACGAGAATTTGACTCTAACCGGAAATTTAGAATACAATGACCCGCGTGATCAGAATCCCTTATATATAGTCGGGACTGAATTGTCTATATCTGAAATGGTGTACTTGCGTGGAGGATTTCGTATAAAGTATTTTGGGGACAACTATCCCGATTTTCAGGATATTAATTCCGAAGATCAATTCACATTGGGAGGAGGAGTATTGATTCCGCTTCCCGCCTCAAATTATTCTCTTATGGCAGATTATGCCTACACCGATTTAGGAATATTGGATAGAGTTCATCGGTATACAGTTTCTATGATATTTTAATTCTCTTAGAATTAGAAGAGGTCATTATATAGAATTTTCGATCAAGTCACTGATAATTGCGGACGAATATAAGAAGAATAGTCTATTAAAATAGATTCATAGCTGCGCTAAGATCGAATATGTTCACACGCTGAAGAAATATCAGCCGAAGACTTATGAATCATCGATCTCCAATCTGTCCTTATCCGATGAATCAAAGTCGTCCCATATTGTCGGATATGTTATTTCTATTTCTTCCATCGTCTTTCATATTTTTTATTCTATTTTCTCCTTAACTCTATTATCGGTAAACGAATGTTTTAATTGAGTAGTATTGATAATCAAATTGATTTTATTATTTGAAATAATGTGGTCTAATCCAAATATCAATTAGCTTAACAGTTTTATAGAATGAAAGCGGAAACAGTATTGCATTATTCAGATTTGAATTTAAATAAACTTAAAAAATATCAATGGCTGCCGATAATAGGGTCTGTGAAAATTGTGGCTTAGCTGATTCTGTACTATTATATTGTTGCTGCACTGAGTTTTTAATCGATAAAGGATTTAGAGATGAAGAGTGAAAAGGAAGTAAGAGTTTCATTGGGGTTGCATCGGGAAGCAATGTCTTATACCAAGGAAGAATTCAAGAACAGGCTAATTAAGATCAAAAATGAAGAAAAATTAGATATAAATCCGGAGGATGAAGTAGTGATAGATCGCTTATTTAAAGAAATGCAACATATAGAAAGATCTATAATCAGGGAATTGGAGTGGATTTTAGAAGATGAATTAAAACATTCGGCTGATTGGGTGCACGAGGTGTTGAGTAATCTTTAAAATCCGGCAATAGTAAAATAAAGTACGAATGCAGCCATAAATCCAACCATTTCCCAAAAAACAGCAGTCGTCAAGGTAGTTTCCTTTTCAATTTTCCTCACCTCTGTCCACCATGCGGCAACATCCGCTGTCATTGTTGAATCATCGGAAACCGATGAAAATTCAAAGATGAGCGAACGGAAGTCATCAAAATGTTCCGTTCGCGCAGATTCTACAATCATCTCATGATATATTTTGATAGTATTGTACAAGGCTTTTTCGCTGTCAGGACATCCGGGATAGAAATATTTTTGTTTATAATAGTTTTTTAACGCCGCTCTTCTGTTACCTTCCTGATACTTTTCTGATCCTAATATGAAATAATAACTGCTGCATTTATGCCTGTCTTGGGCAGAAACATCGGAGAAGCAGATCAGGAAATAGATGAATAGCGATAGTAAAGGTTTCAATAAATTTTGATAGCAATGTAAATTAATATATCACTTAGAAAGTAAGATTTATCTAATTAGTATAAAAGATTTATTATTATAATACTGGAGAACTCAACCGGATTTTCTTAAAGTCCTTGCTCTGTTACTTATTATCTAATGCAATTTTATACTTGATCATCAGCAGAGCTCCGATGATGTTTATCATAAGTTTATCTATTGGCTTCATTTCTACCTCCTGTAAGATTATTATCGGGCAGCAAACGAAAATTCTTAATATTTATCACTTATTCAAATTCTCCACCTTGCGAATGAGTAAAATAACGGATAAATTGCAGATATTGGAAAATTTATAAAAGAAAATAATTGATATTCAGACACTCATACTACTCTTTACTGCTGGTTGCAGGATTGCTATATAGTACAGAACTTTATTCTCAGAAACCTGAAGGAGTAAAGGCTTTCGCAATTAAGCCTATGGTGGAAGTGTATGAGGAAACTTTTAGAGGTTTTGATGTAGTAGCAGAGCTGCGATACGGCGAAGAGGTAAGAATACTTAGCGAGAAAAAAGAGTGGGCATATATTCTCTATGCGCAGAAATATAAAGGATGGTCGAAGCTGGAAAATTTCGTTCTGACAGCTCCTCCTGAGATAGTGGATCTGTATACTCAGGCATTTTCCAGTCACTCGAAGTGGTTCCCGTCTCCCTACGGGGTAATAGGGTGGAGGGAAGCAAGATTGAAAGTAGGTCGAAATTTGACAGTTGAGGGAAATATTGAAAGGGTAGTAATAACGCCTAAGTTTTATTACTTATATATGGACCCGATGGGCGAGAAATTTCGAGCGGTTATTTCAGTTAAGGATGCAGACGAATTTCCATATCCCTTGGATAATTTTTTTCTTTACAGAGAGGTAAGAGTTAGCGGATTACTGAAATACACATTGCACGGCGCGGAAATGGTATTATTATATCCTAATCAAATCCAAAGAGCATATAGCTCAGCCCCTGAAGAATGAAGATAAAATGAATAGTGACGCAGTTCATATAAACAGTGGTTTGATCAAACTACTGATAAACGAATATTCTCTGTCAGAAAAATATACGTTTGAATATTTGATCGCACTTGTTTCAGGATATCTTGAGGCTCCCACTGAAGAAGGTGGATGTGCCCACAGCTGCGGAATGGACTAAACTTATGTTGTTATTATGAGCGGTCAGCTGTTTTTAGCTCTTTCATTGGGTCTGATAGGGTATCTCAGCAGGTATTATTTAGAAAGAGATACGATTTGGTATAAACTTTTATCTTGGATATCCGTATTGCTTATGACAGTTGGAGTTGTTTATCTCTTTTTAGATGGGATCATGGGTGGAGTAATTGCCATCTCGACTGTCCTGCTAATAATTTTATTGGCAAAAGGGCTTGAATCGGATAAGAGATTCCTAATGAAGATATATTCTCAGATCGATGAATATAGGAGTCTCAATCCTGAAATTGACGATGCGGAAATCATGAACAAGATCATTAAATCGAATTTTCCAAAAATTAAACAGCTGGTTATCGATGAAATTATCAGTGACAGCGAAGATCTCGAAGAGATGATTTATAAGGCTACAGAATATGATGAAACAGGCAAGATCAAAAAACCATATCCTCCTGAAAATTTGGATGATTTAGACGACTTAGAGGACTTCTAAGCGGATGTTCCATCTTATTCTGTTCTTCATTTTTCCGTTCGCATTGCTGAGTTTACAATGGGTGCTTTATTCCAAAAGCGTGAAATTTATCAAGGAACTCGAATTAGAGTTCGATATTGAGAAATATCTTATATATTTCACGAGAGCCGTATTTCTATATTTCTTGGTAGCAGCTTTGGTGACTCTGATCTTAAGATTTGATTCGGGTGGCAGCGCAATTTATAAATATGTATTTTTCTATCCACTGATTGTATGGGTGATCTCATCATTCGTGATTTCTCTTTTCTTCATATTCAGAGATTTAGTGTTGGTTCTGACAAAAACTTTCTCACGAATTATCAATATTCAAAAAGATCCAAAGCCTAAAGTGGACTTGGTTGAAAGAAGAAAATTTCTGAAGGCTGGCTCATTGACGTCTTTTGGAATCGTCACTCTGCCGCTGACAACTTTCAGTTATGCGGCGATAGCGGCAAAGAGTGATCCGATGATAGAGCGTGTCAATATAAAATTGAACTCTTTACAGGATTCCCTGAATGGATTAAAGATAGTTCAAATAAGTGACATCCATACGAATCAATTTATCGGGCAAAAAGACGTGGAGAGGGTTACGGAACTTGTGAACAGGGAAGAACCTGATATTGTGCTGATTACAGGTGATTTCGTCTCAAATTCACCAAAGTATATCCCTAATTGCGCAGCCGGTTTAAGAAATATCAGCGCTAAGTATGGAGTATTCGGTTGCCTTGGAAACCATGATTACTATACAAACGCTACAGAAGTAAGGAATCAGATGGAGGGGATAGGGATCAATCTGCTCGTAAATTCATCCGAGAAATTGGAAATCAACGGCGCACGGCTTTCCATTGCCGGGATAGATGATCTGTGGGTAGGTAAGCCTGATTATAGCGCCGCATTGCGAGATACAGATCTATCATCCCTGGTAATTCTAATGTCTCATAATCCCGATGCCTTTCCCTCCATAGCAAGACACGATGTTGGTTTAACGCTTTCGGGACATACGCACGGTGGACAAATTGGATTGCGGCTGCTCGGAAATCATTATAGTTTTGTTAACCTTGTTACGCCATATGTCATGGGTGAATTTTCAAAGGGTAATTCCAAACTCTATGTTAATAGGGGGATCGGGACGGTAGGTCCGCCTCTTCGATTGAACTCGCCTCCTGAAATAAGTGTCATTACTCTTTCTAACCGGGATAACTGATATTTTTAATATCGTTATGACTATTTAAAGCAACACTTCTTTTAATTAACGATCGTGTGAAAAGCGATTAAAGTTGACTATCGGATGTCGAATGCTTTAAATTCAGTTCTAAATAAATTTCGGTAATATGACAATTGAAATTAAAAACAAATGTTAGGGAGTGTTGACGTATGGGCTTTATAGGCGATTGGATTATATTTTCCTTTAAGATTCTTGTATCCGGTTTGCTAAGTGGTTCTATAGGGTGGCAGCTAACGAATAAAGTGTCTGGTATTGACTTGCGTGCGTATATCATAACCGGAATACTATCAACAATGCTTGTGGTTTCGGCTCAACATTCTGATAAGAGTTCTCAAGATATTATGTTGGGATTTGTAATAGGCGGAATCCTTGTTGCTGTTGCTTTGATTTCTACAAAATTAAATAGCGGTTCAGTATCCGGGTCGGGAATTTACACAGGGATAAAGCTCATCTACTCCGCATCATTAGGCATTATGGTGGGAGCGGGCAGGATAGTCGAAGCAATAATTGCTGCACTGGTCGTTTACATAGTTCTAAACTATTTGGATATCGGTAGAAATTCGTCTGAGGACGATATTGATTCATAAACGAGGGAGCCTAAAGAGGTTTTAACTATCAGGAGTAGCTTATGAAACTTAATATTTCAAAGAAAAGAGTAAAGAGTCTTTTAAGAGAGACGGAGTTTTTTGAAGTCGTAGTTGATTTTGATCTCAGTTCAGACGAGTCTTTATTCCCAAAATACTTCGACGAAGATTTTCTTATTTCTTTAAATGTAGATGGAGCTCGAGAAAGAGGACACACTCTCACGGCAAGTCGGCCTGTCACAAAGTTGAAGATCAATCTGAAATCATCTGAGTCTATTGATCTGTTGTTTGCGCATGAATCAGATGCGAATATGTTCATCGAGAGGTTAAAAGAACAATCAAAGAAGGTTATGGAGATATTACGGAGTAAAGCCGAAGAACCTTCCGATTTTGATGATGAATTCACCACAGAGGTTTAACTCTTTACCATTTCTTATAACTGAATAGATTCGCCAGGAGTTATAAATTGAAAACATTCCAAAGGATTATAGCTAAAATAAGCCTGCTTGCTATTATAATCTTTTATATAACGTCTATTGAATCTTATGCATTTGACCCACCCGATGAATATGATCACCAATTCATTGGTGTAACTAAATGTAAGATGTGCCATAAGAAAGAGAAGAAAGGATTGCAGTATGAGATTTGGCGAGAGAGTGCCCACTCGAGAGCCTATGAGGTGCTCGCTACTCCCGAAGCAAAGGAATTGAGCGAAAAATATGGCGTGATCGATCCTCAAAAAGATTCAAAATGTCTTCGCTGCCACACCACAGGTCACGATGCTCCTTCTGAGCTTAGGGGGAGAAAATATGATATCAGCGAAGGTGTTGGATGTGAATCATGTCATGGAGCGGGGGGAGATTATTATAAATTTAAGGTGATGAAGAGAATACGCAGAGGGAGCATAGATCCTCAAAGCGTTGGATTAATTATACCGAATGAGGACACTTGTAAAGAATGTCATAACGCAGGCGGTCATATGCCGGTGAAAGAGGAGTTTAATTTTAAAATAATGTGGGCGAAGATAGCTCATCCTATCCCTGAAGGATAATCCATTTGAGCCATATCGGTAAATTATTACCTTTTTTATTTTTGATAGTTGCTACTGCCATTACCTATGCTCAGGTTCCGGAACAGGATAACCGGTGTTTGGATTGCCACTCTAATTCTACACAGTTGGCAGCTCTAACAGAGCAATCCGAACGATTTCATATACCATCCGATTTTAAGGAACAATCAGTACACAATGAGATAAACTGCACCGGTTGTCACGCTGATCCTGGTGGTTATCCACATCCGGAAGTAGTCGGCCTTATTCAGTGCGGCAGTTGCCATGAAAACGAATCAACCGAATATCTTAGCGGGCCACATGGAAATCCCTTTGCAGTTTCCTTGGACTTAGCTCCCAAATGCGGGGATTGCCACAATGTACATCTGATAAGAAGAACTTCAAACGTGCTGTCAAATGTTCACGTAAAAAACGAAGCTAAAACATGTACACAGTGCCATGGAAATGAAGATCAGAAAAATAATATATTAAATATCACAAACAGGGTTGATTATGATATGCCCAATAGAACTATAAAAAAGGGGATACATTTTTTAGATTTAAAAATTTCTGATAACTCAAATCCGTTGACTTGCAGCAGATGCCATGGAGTTCATGCTTTAAGTGAAAAGATTGGGAAAAATTGGCAAAGCAATTATTCGATAGAGGCGGATTTCTGTGGCGAATGCCATACGAGCGAAACAATTTCGTTCAAGAGAAACTTGCATTTTACGCAAGAAATATCTTCTCTGAGCGGTAATATAAGTCTGACATGCACCGATTGTCACCAAGAACATCTGATAAGCAATGATAAATATCAATATAACGAGGAAAAGTCGGCAGGGCAAATGACCGGTAAATGTATTGAATGTCACCAGTCGGTTAGAATATCCCGTACGTTTGCGCAAAATGTGAGAGGAAATTCTCCAACTGTAGATTCTTATCATGGCGCAACAAACATTGGAGGGGATCTATTTTTCAGTGATTGCTCTTCGTGTCACGGCATACACGAATTGAATAGCTATACAGGAAAAGATAAGGAATCTGTAAAATTCTCTATAATCGCACAGTGCGGAAGCTGTCATCCAAATGCGGCGGCCAATTTTGTATCTTCTCCGGTACACATGGCGCAGGGAGAATTGTTAGACAGCGAAGAATCTATCGCGAGATATTTCTTTTTAGCGCTGATTGTAACAATGATCAGCTTAATAGTTTTATCCATAATCGGTGATTTTTACAAATTATATTTAAGGAAGAAGAATTGAGCAGCGAAACGCCTAAACGGTATATCAGATTTCAGAAACCGGTTGTCATACAACATTACATTCTGATGTTATCGGTGTTAGGATTGATGTTCAGTGGATATATGTTATACTCTCTAAAGTCGGCAGAAACCGGAATTGATCCGGTCGGCTACTTTTCTTATTCTTCATGGGAGCAAATACATATATGGTTCGGAATTCTTTTGGGGCTCACGATCCTATGGCATTTTTTGTATATTCTATTTACACTTTACGGTCATAGCGATTTCTTACATATCTTACCAAATAAGAATGATCTGAAATCATTGATCGGTCTCGGATTTAAGAGGAGCATGATCAAAAAAGAACGCTTCGGGCTTCAGGAGAAAATAACTTACTGGATTATCGGAGTCTATTTGATATTGATGGTAATTACAGGGTTGCTGCAATACGCTAACGTATACACGGCGAATTATATTTCAAGAACTTTGTATATTTATATTGACGGTTTTCATGGAATATATGGATTCCTGATGGGGGTTATTCTCACGGTTTGGCACCTTTATTCTATCTTTTTAAAACCGGGAAGATTTCCCGGAACCCTCTCTTGGTGGGATGGGAAGATAAGTAAAGCGGAGATGAACAGATACCAGGATGTAAAGGGAGAGATAATGGATGATTCCGATACAGGCAGGGGGAGTCAGGGCTGAGTTAGTTTTTGTTTAAGTATTATATGCGGATCTAAAGAGTATTATATTTCGCCTAATGTCCGTTCATCGGATAAAGTAGTTTTAAAAAGCTCGGAGAATTCGCTTGAAAATCAGTTCTCTGAGCTGGAACCAATACAAGTCTTTTATACATGTACTGTTAAAACATATTCAGGGTGGTGTGTATTAATTGAAAATAATCACAGCGAAGTTTTCTTAATTTATTGCCTGGCGGAAGAGAAAATTTGAAGATTAATCCACCGTCAATATTTACTTGATTAAGGATAGACGAAAGCTTAATATAATGCAGGGATTAGCCGGATTTAATTGTAACTTGTTTAAAAATTAACATTGAGCATTGAATTTAGTAGCTGCAACAAGAAATTAGCTGGATAACCAAATAATAAATTATACTTACGGAGGTGAATTATGCGTCAGGGCTTAATTCTACTAATGATATTACTATTATCATCATTGCTTGTAGTATCATGCGGGAAAAAAGGCAAAGATATGTCTGAAATGGCTATGGAAGAAGCGCCGGCAGCGGAAGAGGTTATGTCAGATGCCGATGAAATAACCAAAATGGCGGCAATGCCGGGTGCCGATGCCGGAGAATTATGGAATTTCATCACAGAAACCAGTCCATACAAAGAATGGTCATATTGGCCGGATTATGAAGGTTATCAACCAGGTAACTCTCCTCATGGAGCAATTTTACGAGTATTCGTAGACGAACATGGCATGGCGAATATTGCCGATGACATGAAATCTTCTATGGATAACGGCGTAGTCATTGTCAAAGAAAATTTTATGCCTGATACAACATTGGCAGCGCTTACGGTTATGTATAAAGTAGAGGGCTTTAACCCTGAAGTAGGGGATTGGTTCTGGGCAAAATATAGTCCGGACGGAACTGTAGCAGCTTCCGGTACACCTGCGGGATGTATCGGCTGTCATGGTGGCGTTGCAGCTAACGATTACTTATTTACAGGTGATGTCGGTGCCGATGGCGCCGGTGACATGGAAGAAGAGCATGAACATGATGATGACGAGAAGCACGAGGATTAAGATATCGAATCTTGAGAATTTAAGTTTCATCATTACTTAAGGCACATTATGATCATAGCGGGAAGGATTTTTAGTCTTCCCGCTTTTTTCTTGGTTCTTAATCAACCATAAAATATTAACGGGAAAAAACCGATATTTGCTAAAGGAATAGTTCTGAACATCTCCAACTCAGAACTGACTCAAATAGCGTTCTACCTCTCCGAAACTTATACCAGATAAGCATTTAGTTGAATCCGGTATACAATATCTATGCCTCATAAGAATTAAAGCCCAATCCGTAAATTATTATTATTATTAAACTTTCTTGCTATTTTGGTCGATAAAGTGATTATATTGTGATGCAGGTCACATTATTAACCAAAAAGGAGAAACAAAATGGAATTCAACGATCAGTTGGAAAAAGCCGAATGGGAAAAAGATGAAATCATAGAATGGACAATAAACCTTCAAAAAGATATACATGATATTTTAAAAAATATAGACGAATCATCCTACGAAGGGCTGCCTGATGAGAAAAGTATAACATTTGTCAACGCAGATGGAACACTGTCTATGAGTAACAGTGATTCTTATATTGATGAATCAGGAAATCTTATACTGAGTTAACGGTTGTAATTAATTTTGTATAGATTTCAAACTATGATAAGGTGAAGGAATCTTTATAGTTCTATAATTGTGGGAAGAGTTGCTATACCCTCATAAGTTATGGTAGTTTTGACTATTGAACCCGGAATAACCTCTCTGCTTATCAGCGTAAATTCCGTTTCCTTGATGTTTGTGATCTGATATTCCGAGCTTAGCAGTGCTTGATCTATACCTAATAGTTCAATCTTATCTAATCCGGAGAAATTATCCGAACCTCCGCCCAGTACGGATGGCGTTCTCCAGTATTCAGATGCTTTAAATGCAATCAGACTTACATCGTTAGACCAGTCTTCGGCTGTGGTTTCATTTATCACGCCGGACGATGCATGGCTATAGACTATATTTATGGCAACGCTTGTGATAATCAGTGCAAGAAATAAAGTAAATAGTTTTTTATTTGTCATTTTCTCCCTCAAACTTATCTGATTTCTTTGTTCCATGCCTCTATAATACACTGATTGGATGAAGAAGTCTGTGACTTATATCACATTTCACACGGTATACACGATAAACACAGAAGATGAGCATGAGTTGGAAATAGTGTTATTTTATTAAAACAAAAAAAGCGGGAATAATTAAATCGAATCAGGGACTTGAAGTTTTTATATCTATTGATTAGATTAAACTCATACTTTAGACAGTAGCTGATAAATAATTTTTTTAATAAGATTGTAAAAGGATTCGATATGAATGTGTATGTAAATAATCTGTCACACGCTGAAATTAGCGGTGAACTCCGCACAGCATTTGAAGTTCATGGCACGGTCGCATCGGTTACAATAATCACCGACGAGTTCAATGGAAGAAAAAGGGGATTCGGTATCATCGAAATGCCTGATGAGATCGAAGCAAAATCAGCCATTGAGGCATTAGAAGGCAGTAAGATCGCCGGACATGATCTTCATTTAAGTGATAGGCGAACTGTTTCGAGCCGAAGAGTAAGTCGAGACAGGCGGGATGATGAAGAGAGGAAACAAATAGATGAACGTCGAAACAGCACCGAAAGACGCAAGTAGCTCGATTGATTAAATCGAAGAATCCATTAGAGCAATGAGGGAAATATTGAATTCACTACGAATATACGTTACAGGTAAGTGCCGGAGGCGGAGTCGAACCCGCTACCATAATCCTGTAAGCCTTTGTTATCAATACATACAGAGATCATAAAATCAAGCCGGTACGGTGACGGTATTAATTACATCAACTCTTTGGCTTTAGTGTGTGCGAATTAGATATATTTCCAGATAGTCTCTATTAGAAGCAAATCCGCTGAATCTCACTATATCATAAGTTTTGATCGGATTAAAGGGATAAGGAGTTTCATTCCATTAGTTATCATTTAGGGTAAAACGTAGTCAATCTTTTTGCAGAATACGGCTAAAAGGTTTACCAAAGGACTTGACACTGATAATTAACCCTTTTTTAATTTTTCCGTAATGTGTAAGAGGGCATTATAGCTAAGTAGGAAGGGTGCGCCCGCTTGATTGGGGGGGTGTACCTTTACTTCAACAACACCATCTTCTTAGTCTGGACAAAATCGCCTGCTTGGAGGCGGAAGAAGTAGATTCCGCTTGCACCCTCGAGGACAATGGGTTATTTTTGAATACGTATTCAATCAATCCAAACTACCGGGAGTGAAACTATGATGCATAACCACCGAATTCTTTCTTTACTCGTTCTGATGCTCGCTGTGCCCTTTTTAGTGAGTTGTACGACAGCACCTCAAGATACTACTGCTGAGGACAGTCAAGCTATAAGAGCTGCCAGCAAGCAATGGGTCGATGCTTTCAACCAGGCTGATGCAGCTGCTACTGCAGCGATTTACACAGAAGATGCAAAAATTCTTCCGCCGAACAGTTCAATTGTTATTGGTAGGGAGGGTATACAAGCGTTTTTCCAGGGTTTCTACGACGTAGGTGGACGTGATGCGCAACTCACAGTGATAGACCTTCATGTGCATGGAGACATGGCACATGTAGTCGGCAAGTATACGCTCACCATACAGCCCGAGGAGGGTGAGGCTATCAGTGATAACGGTAAGTACGTGGAGATATGGAAGCGTGAAAACGGCAGCTGGAAGATATCTGCGGACATCTTTAACACCAGCATACCGCTTCCTGTCCCTGAAGAAGAAATGACAGAAGAAGAATAACTGCCGAAAAGAACAGCGGCTATTATAACCTTTTATGTGAACCGGAGGGTTAGCTTTTTCGATTGGTAACCTTAGGAGGGCTATTAGCTCTCCTTCATTTCAACAACACCATTTTCCTCGTAAGGACGAAATCGCCTGCTTGGAGGCGGTAGAAATTGTCACACTGCCATGCAGAGAAAACGAATTATGAAGAAGGTATAACTGAGAATCTCCAGGTATATTTATTCTTGTAGAATAAATTGGGCATCTAATTTTATTCTAATTTCTTTTCCAACAATAAGACCACCTGTTTCTATAATTTCATCCCATTTCAACCCAAAATCAAAACGGTTTATAGTTGTGGAAGCCTGCCAAACTGAACGAGTTTTACCGAGTGGGTCAGTAATCGTTCCGCCATAAATTGATTTGAAGACGACTATTTTCGTAATTCCCCTTATGGTTAAATCTCCTGTGATATTGTAGGTTTTTACATCTATTTGTTCGACGGTCTTACTATTGAAACGCATCTCAGGATATTTCTCAACATAAAAAAAATCTACAGATCTCAAATGAGTGTCTCTCCTTTCATTATCTGTGTCTATGCTTTGAATATTTATTGTTGCTTCAAGTGTTGCATTAGAAAAGTCATCCTTTGAAGTAATCAAGGTAGCGTCATATTCATTAAATTGTCCCACAACTTCATCAACTACCCAATGGTTTGCAGCAAACTGAATACTTGAATGAAGTGGATCAATCTTCCAAATCTGCGATTGAGCGAATACTGGGACAATTCCATTGCTGATAAGAAACAGTGATATGATTGTCTTGGTCATTTTCATAATTCTCTTACTTCAACAACACCATCTTCCTCGTAAGGACGAATTCGCCTGCCTTTTTCCCCCAAAGTATGTATTTATTTATGCTGCTCTAAAATTACATTTCTTTCGGAAAGATAGTTACAGCTTTTGCCATCGCTTCAGCACCGGGGAAGCCTGCCACCGGACCGTTGCACTCGACCATGAGTTTGCTTATGTCTTCGGGACCTTCATGCATCCCCTCGGTCACCTTCTCAAACACCATTATCATATTGAGACCCTTAGCAACGAGGTCATCACCCTTCTTATATTCGAGAGTGCCACTCCCCATATCGTTCATCACGAGATCTCCCAAACTATACCACTGGCTTATTAAACCCCCAACTTCGTCGAACGGAGGAGGCTCAGGGACGATGCCCTTCTCCGGGTTACCATCCACGAACATTATTGCCATATATGCAGGTGCGTCAATTTGGAATAGGAAGGCTTCATAGCCCATTTCCGAGGAAGGGAAGTTCATCACTTCCACTCGCGCCTGCCCATTCGCCCAGTCGCCCACCACATAACCTTTCGCTCCTATGAGAGGCTTATCGATGTAAACTCTCCTGATGGTTCCCTCGCTGATCTCGGTTGCTGCCTTATAGCTTTGTGATACGGGCATCTCCTTTTCGGGGGTAGTGCAGGATATCGCGCTTATAAGCAACGCGAGCATTGCCATAGTCAAACCATTGCTCTTATTCATTTTAGTCTCCTTCGTTTTTAATTTATCACCCTTAGTTTCATCATAAGAGAGGAAACCTGTTGTTACAATATACAGCTCAAAGCAGTAGTTGGTTGCAGAATTAAATTCATTGGAGTTAGGATAACTTACATTGGAACGAATCATTTGGCAAGATTAAACTGTAATTTCTACTTCAACAACACCATCTTCCTTGTCTGGACGAATTCGCCTGCTTGGAGACGGTAGAAATAAATGCCCGATGAAAGCTCCGAGCCTTGCATGTTCCTCCCATTCCATCTTACGAGATGCTCTCCCGCTTGTTGAGCGAACTGTTCCAGCCTGAACACCTCCTGTCCGAGAAGATTGTATATTATAAATTTCACATCGCTCGTGAACGGCAATTCATACTTTATAGTTGTCACCGGATTGAAGGGGTTCGGGTAGTTTTGAGAGAGCGCGAATTTCTCCGGAATTGCAACTTCGCCTCCTATAGAAGTAGTAGGAACTGATTGAAATCGATATACATCTACTCCCGCTTGAAGAGGATTAACATATTCAATTGTAAATACATCTCCAGTAGACCAAACAGAAGCGCCTTCTTGGTCGAAGAATAACAACCAGGTTGCGGAGGGATCAATCAACGAAC